>JAATGA010000024.1 GCA_015654855.1 Rhodobacterales bacterium | reverse complement strand
TGCCCGCCATGGCCGCCCTGACCGAGGCTTACGGCTGGCGTGGCGCGCTGTCGCTGTCGCTGGCCACGCTGCTGGTCGCGGCTTGCGCTGTGGTGTTCCTGATGCGCGACCGCCCTTCGGACCTTGGCCTTGCGCCCTATGGCGCGGCCCGGGTGATCCCGGCCCCTCCCAGGCAGAGCTTCGGCGCCATGCTGGCCTCGCCGATCCTGACTCTGCGCGATGCGGTGCGGGTGCGGATGTTCTGGCTGTTGTTCGGAACGTTCTTCATTTGCGGCGCCTCGACCAACGGACTTGTGCAGACCCATTTCATAGCACTTTGCGGCGATTTCAGCATGGCAGCGGTGACGGCGGCGGGGATGCTGGCGCTGATCGGCCTGTTCGACTTCGCGGGCACCGTCGGCTCGGGCTGGCTGTCGGACCGCTATGACAGCCGCTGGCTGCTGTTCTGGTATTATGGTTTGCGCGGCCTGTCGCTGGTCTGGCTGCCCTTCAGCGATTTCAGCCTTTATGCCCTGTCGGTCTTCGCCGTCTTCTACGGGCTGGACTGGGTGGCGACCGTACCGCCTACGGTAAAGCTGGCCAGCCAGCACTTTGGCGAGCGGTCGAACATCGTCTTCGGCTGGGTCTTTGCCGGGCATCAACTGGGGGCCGCTATGGCCGCCTGGGGCGCGGGCGCCACCCGCACCGCGCTCGACAGCTATCTTCCGGCCTTCTTCGCGGCGGGGGTTCTGTGCCTGATCGCGGCGCTGGCCATCGTTGCGTTCGGCACCGGGCAGCCGGACCGGCGCCCTGCAACCGCCTGAAACGGCCTATTCCCGAAAGATGAGGACGATGGATCAGATTCCCTTTGGCAGGACCGGCCTGCACAGCGCCGCCATTGCGCTTGGCACCGCGAATTTCGGCACCGGCTGGGGCCATGGCGCAGAGGAAGGCGAGGCACAGGCGATCCTTGACGCCTATGCCGCGGCAGGCGGCAATCACATCGACACCGCCGACATCTATCAGTTCGGCCAGTCCGAGGAAATCCTCGGCCGCCTCCTGCGGGGGCGTCGCGAGGATTTCCTGCTGGCCAGCAAGCTCAGCCTGGGCGACCGGCCCGGTGCCGGCCGGCTGGTCACCGGCAACAGCCGCAAGGCCATGGTCGCCTCGGTCGAGGCCAGCCTGAGGCGGCTGCAAACCGACCGGATCGACCTTTACTGGGTCCACCAACCCGATCCCGTCACTCCGTCGGAGGAAATCCTGCGCGGGCTGGACGACCTCGCCCGGGCCGGGAAAATCCTTTACGCCGGCCTGTCGAACTTTCCCGCATGGCGGGTGGCGCGCGCGGTGACGCTGGCCGAGGTGGCCCGGACACTGCCCGTCGCGGCGGTCCAGTTCGAATACAGCCTGGTGAACCGCAGCGCCGAGGCGGAACTGATCCCGGCGGCGCGGGCCTTCGGTTTGGCGCAGGTCACATGGTCGCCGCTGGGGGGCGGATTGCTGAGCGGCAAGTATCGGCGGGGCGAGACCGGCCGGGCCGAAGCCCTTGGCGGCAAGGTGTTCCAGGCCGAGGATACCGCGCAGCGCACGGCGATCCTCGACCGTCTGCTTGCGGTGGCTGCGGAGGTGGAGGCCAGCCCCGATCAGGTGGCCATCGCATGGGCCGGCAGCAGGGGGGCGATTCCACTGATCGGACCACGCAGCATGGCCCAGCTGACCAGCAACCTGGGCGCTGCCGCCCTGACGCTTTCGCCCGACCATCTGGCCGCGCTGGATACCGTCAGCGCCCCGGTCGGAACCCCGGCCCTGTCGCAACCCGTCGCCTGAACCCTTGTGAAAGGAGCGTGCCATGCCCTCCCGTGACATCGTGATCGCCGCCCCCGTCCGCACCGCCATCGGCGCCTATAACGGTACGCTGAAATCCGTCCCTGCGACCGATCTTGGCGCGGCAGCCATCCGGGAAAGCCTGCGCCGCGCGGGCCTTGATCCCGCCGGGGTGGACAGCGTGACCATGGGCAATGTCATCCAGGCCGGAAACCGGATGAACCCGGCGCGACAGGCCGCGATCCATGCCGGGCTGCCGGTGACGGCGCCCGCCCTGACGGTGAACCGCGTCTGCGGCTCGGGCGCGCAGGCGGTCCTGAGCGCGGCGATGGAAATATGGGCCGGGGCGGCCGATGTCGCCGTGGCGGGCGGGATGGAGAACATGGACCGCGCGCCCTATCTGCTGACCGAGGGCCGCTGGGGCTATCGCATGGGGCCTGCGCAGATCCTCGACAGCCTGCTGACCGACGGGTTGCAGGATGCTTTTTCCGGGGAACATTCCGGCTGGCATACCGAGGACCTCGTGACCCGTTTCGGCCTGTCGCGGCAGGCGCAGGACGATTTCGCCCTGCGCTCGCAGCAGCGGTTCGCCACCGCGCAGGCAGCCGGGCATTTCGCGGCGGAAATCGTTCCGGTCGCGGTGAAGACCCGCACGGGAACGGAACCCTTCGCCGTGGACGAGGCACCGCGCACCGATACCACCGCCGAGGGACTTGCCCGGCTGAAGCCCGCCTTCCGCCCCGATGGCACGATCACGGCGGGCAATGCGCCGGGGCTGAACGCGGGCGCGGCGGCGATGATCGTGGCGGAGCGCAGCCATGCCGAACGCCTTGGCCTGCGCCCGGTGGCGCGGCTGGCCGGATACGGGGTGGCGGCGGTCGAGCCGGGCCTCTTCGGCCTTGGCCCGGTTCCGGCGGGGCGCAAGGCGCTGGAGCGGGCGGGCTGGACCCTCGGGCAGATAGAGCGAATCGATATCAACGAGGCGTTCGCCGCCGTCCCCCTTGCCGTCGTGCGGGAATTGGGTCTGCCGCCGGACATCGTGAATGTCGAGGGCGGCGCGATCGCCCATGGCCATGCCATCGGCGCGACGGGGGCGGTTCTGGTCACGCGCCTCTTGCATTCGATGCGCCGCGACGGGCTGAGCCGGGGCATGGTCACGCTGTGCATCGGCGGCGGTCAGGGCATCGCGCTGGCGCTGGAGATGATCGAGGGCGGCCGGGAATGACCGCCCCCCTTCCCCGCGCCTCGACCCGCACACCCGGCACCTGCTCGACGTGCCGATCCTGCCGCT
>JAATGA010000119.1 GCA_015654855.1 Rhodobacterales bacterium | reverse complement strand
TGCGCGCGCGGCACGGCGGCCATGGCGCCCTGGATGACGTTGGCGGCGAATGCGCCGAAGACGATGGCATAGGTCACCACAGCGAGGATGAAACCATAGACCTCGTGCCAGGCCTGCGGGGCGCTGTTCGGCGGAATCTTCGCCGCGGGGCAGACCTTGAACTCCAGTCCGGTGCGGATCGGTTCGGTCCATTCCGGGCAGCGAACCTGATGCAGCAGCCATTCGAGGCCCTGATCCAGCGCGATGACGAAGAACATGAAGAACACGATGTCCGGCACGCCGCGCACCACCGCCGTATAGGCGCGCCCCAGCCATTGCAGCGGCAGGAATTGCGACCTGGCCGCCATCGCCCCGCCAAAGCCGAACAGCAGCGCCGCCGGCGCCGTCACCGCCAGCAGCAGCAGCACGGTCAGAAACGAGCCGTAGAACAATGCGTGCTTGCCCGAGGTCAGGTAGCACGTCAGCCATTCGAGGCCGGCAAGTTGCGAGGGGTCGGCGCAGGCTGTGAACATCGGGAACCGCCGGGCAAGGCTTGGGCAGGGGGCAGGATCGCGGGTCTGGTCAGGATGGGGAGACAGAGGGCAGCGGGGCCGACCAGGCAGGGCAGGATCGGCCGGGCCGGGCGCAAGGAAATCGGACCCCGGATCGGCCGGGTCGAGGGCCTGCACACAGACCGACCACACGCGCCCGTCAGAAAACGGCCTTTTCAGAGACGGCCGGACAAGGCCGAGACCGGGGGCAGCCGCAGCCGCCCCCGGCGGAGAGCCGGATCAGAACAGGACGGCCTGTTCCTTGAACCATTTCTTGATCAGCTCGTTCAGCGAACCGTCGGCCTTCATAGCGGCGATGGCGGTGTCGAACTTGTCGCGCAGCGCGCTGTCCGACATGCGGAAGGCCCCGCCGACACCCTCGCCAAGCGCGATCTGGTCGACGATCACCAGCTCGCCGTTCGACTGATCGACGATCGGTTGCAGATAGTCCTTGTCGGCCAGAACCGCGTCGGCCTCGCCGTTCTTCACCGCCGCGACGGTTTCGTCGGGGGTCTTGAACTCGACCAGTTGCGCGCCCGATTCGGCGACATGGCTCGCCTGGATCGTGCCGGTCTGCGCCGCGACGAGGCCGCCCTTGATGTCGGCATCCGACTTCAGCGCAACATAGAACGAGGTCGCCGGCGGGTAATAGGCCGCGCTGAACAGCCGGTCCTTCTTACGCTCGTCGGTGATCGACATGCCGGCCATGATCACGTCGAAGTTCGACGAGTTCAGGTTCGGCATCATCGAATCCCAGTCGTTCTGCACGAAGGTGCAGGTCAGCTCGGCGCGTTTGCAGATCTCGGTGCCGAGGTCGATCTCGAACCCGTCGAGCTTGCCGGCGTCGTTGATGAAGTTATAGGGCGGGTAAAGCCCCTCGGTCCCGATGCGGACCGTCTCCTGCGCCATGGCGCCGGTGGCCGAGACCGCCATAACGGCGGCGAGGATCAGCTTTTTCATCGTAGTCTCCCTGAAGTAGCTGGCGTTTCTTGTTTCAGGCCGTCGCGGACAGAAAGCCGCGCAGCCGTTCGGATTTCGGATTGGCGAAAAGTTCGCCGGGCGGGCCTTGTTCCTCGATCCGCCCCTGGTGAAGGAAGATCACATGGTCCGAGCAATCGGCGGCCATTTTCATGTCGTGGGTGACAATGATCATCGTCCGCCCCTCGTCGGCAAGCGCCTTGATGACTTTGACCACCTCTTGTTCCAGTTCCGGGTCGAGCGCCGAGGTCGGCTCGTCGAACAGCAGCGCGCGGGGCTCCATGCACAGCGCGCGCGCGATGGCGGCGCGCTGCTGCTGTCCGCCCGAAAGCTGCGCCGGCCAGTTGTCGGCCTTGTCGGCGATGCCGACCTTGGCCAGGTAATACCGCGCCTTTTCCGCGACCTCTTTCGGGTCGCGGCCCAGCACGGTGACCGGTGCCTCCATCACGTTTTGCAGGATGGTCATATGCGCCCACAGGTTGAACTGCTGGAACACCATCGACAGGTTGGTGCGGATGCGCGTGACCTGCGCCCGGTCGGCGGGCTGACGGCGAGGGCCCTCGCCCTTCCACCGCACGGATTCGCCCTCGAAGAGGATCTCGCCGTCCTGGCTGTCTTCCAGCAGGTTGCAGCAGCGCAGAAGCGTCGACTTGCCCGAGCCGGAAGAGCCGATGAGCGAGATCACATGTCCCTTGGGCGCGGTCAGGTCGATGCCCTTCAGCACCTCGAGCGGACCATAGCTTTTGTGCAGGTTCCAGATCTGGATCACCGGCGTGGGCTTGGTGGCGGCGGACGGCTGGGCGACTGGTTCTGACACTTCGGCTCGCATGGCTACGGCTGACCCGGAAATCTGGTCAAAGTTTGCCTGGCATTGCAACCGGGATTCCGCTGGAAAAGGTGGCAGATGCCGCAGATTACGCCAGGTTTGCTTTTGCAAATGCCTGCGGATTAGGCGGAAGCGGCTGCGCGAGGTAGGTTTCAGGCTGAATGCGGACAATTCCACGCAGATGCAGCGTGGCGCGATCAGCCGCCGACAGCGCCGCGATGGCGCCCTGAACGGCATCGAACAGCGTGTTTGCATCGCTGCCCGCCGCCGCGATCATCGGCAGGCCGGGGGTGGGTTCGGTCTCGCCCGCCACCTTCAGTTGCGTGATCGCCGGCTCGCGCCCGGCCAGCAGCGCGAAGGTCACGGCGTCGAGCGCCGCGAAATCCGCGGCCCCCGCGGCGACGGCCCGGGCGCTCGCCCGATGCGCGCCCGTCTCGGGACCGGCGAGAAAGGGAATGCCCGCCGCCGTCAGATGCGCGACGGGCGCGGCCCAGCCCGATTGCGATCCACCCGAATTGAAGGCGAGCCGCGCCCCGGCGAAATCGGCAAGCGTGGCGCGCGGATCATCGGCCCGGGCGACGAAGACCGAGCGGTAAAACCCCGGCGGGCAGCCGGGAAGGCCGTAGTCCGGCGTGCCGACCAGGGCGACGCGGCCATGCAGATGCGCGCGCCAGGGCAGGCCGCAGGTCTGCGACAGCAGCAGATCCGGCCGCAGCCACTGGTCCATCAGATCCGCATCCGCGTCCCGGCTCAGCGTCCCGGGCGCGTCGCCGATCCCGGCCGTGCGCAGCCGGTCGCGGATGCCCGCCCACAGCCGGTCGGTCGCCGGGGCGATCTCGGGCAGGTCGTACATCGGCAAAGCGGCGATCACGCCTCGGGGTCCTGCAACGCGCGCCGCCGGGCATGGGCCGAATCCACATCCGTCAGGCCCAGCAGATTGGCCACCATGCGGATCAGCGCATCCTCGTCAGCATCGCGGGTCCGGTCGACCAGGGCGACGGACCACATCGCCTCGACAAGGGCCGCGCGGTCGGCCAAGGGCACTGCCTCTTTCAGCACGCGGGTGAAACGCACGGTGTCGGGCGCCCCGGCCTCGGCGCTTTCCGCCTCGCTCCGCAGCGCCACCGCCTCGAAAGGCGACAGGCCGAAGCGCAGGCTCAGCACGCGGTCGATGCGCTCGACCTCCTCGACGGCATAAAAGCCGTCGGTGCGCGCCACCCGGATCAGCAGCGCGGCCAGCGCAAGCCGCGCATCGTCAGGGGGCAGAGGGGCGGTGTCCTGGCCGGACAGGCGGCGGAGAAGGTCGGTCAGCATGGGGCGCAACATAGGCGCCGATGGCGCGGCTGCCAACCGCCGCCGCGCGGCTTACCCCCCGAGGCGGGAGAAAATCCCCGTGATCCGCGCGGCCTCTTCCGCCAGACCCCAGGGCGGGTTGAGGATGAACATCCCCGACCCCTCCATCCGGTGCCCCTCGCGCACAGGGGGGAAGCGGACCTCGTGGCGCAGGGCGTCGGGATGGGCCTCCGTCAGCGCATCCAGCATCGGCAGATGCGCTCCGCCCGCCAGGATCGGATACCACAGCGCGATGACGCCGACATTCCATTTGCGGTGCATCTGGCCCACGAACTTCGGGATCTCGTCGTAATCCGTCTTGATCTCATAGCTCGGGTCGATCAGCAGCAGACCCCGGCGCGGGACGGGCGGGGTCAGCGCGCGGGCCACCGACCAGCCGTCGGCCTGATGGATATGCGCACCCCAAGGCAGCATGGCATGGCGCAGCGCCTGCGCCTCCTGCGGGTGCAGCTCGGCCAAATGGATCGTGTCCGTCTCACGCAGGGACAGCGCCGCGATCAGGGGCGAGCCGGGATAGGCCTGCGCCCCGAACCGCGCCCGGACCTCGGCCAGCCGGCGGCGCCAGGGGTGGTCGGCCGGAAAGGCCGCCTCCATCCGCGCGACGCCCGCCGCCGCCTAGCCGGTCTTCAACGCCTCATCAGCGGAAAGGTCGTAAAGCGCCCGGCCCGAATGCGTCTCGATATAGGACAGCGGCTTGTCCTTGCGGGTCAGGTAGTCGAGCGCCACGGCCAGCAGCGCGTGCTTCTGGACATCGGCCGGATTTCCCGCGTGATAGATGTGTTGATAGGACAGCATGGGATCGGACCTATCAGGCGCAGGCTCCTGGCGGCAAGCGGGGAAAGAAGGGGGCGCCGCCCCTTCTTGACCTGGCGGTCAATTCACCCCCGGGATATTTTCGCGGAGAGGGTGACGACCAGGACAGGAAGAGAGGGAGAGCGAACCTTTCCCGTTCTCTCTCTCCCTCCATCCTTTCTGCGAAAATATCCTCGCCGGAGGCACGGAGGCGGCGGGCCACAGGCCCCGCCGACGACCCCAGGGGTATGCCGCCGCAGGCGGCGCTATCGGACTGCTTCAGTATTTCGACGGCACATAGAGTTCGGGCGGCAGGACCGCGCGTTCGTAATCCGGGTTGAACACCCGGTCGGGCAGCGAGATCTCCTCGTGGGGCACGTCGCCATAGGGCACGAGGCTCAGCAGATGGTCGATGCAGTTCAGCCGCGCGCGCTTCTTGTCGTTGCCCTCGACGATATACCAGGGCGCCTCGGCGATGTTGGTGCGCGCGAACATCTCTTCCTTGGCCTTGGTGTATTGCTCCCACCGCACGCGGGATTGCAGGTCCATGGGCGACAGCTTCCACTGCTTCATCGGATCGTGGATCCGCATCAGGAACCGCAACTGCTGTTCCTCGTCGGTGATCGAGAACCAGTATTTCAGCAGGAT
>JAATGA010000396.1 GCA_015654855.1 Rhodobacterales bacterium | reverse complement strand
TCTGCGCGGCATCGCGGGCCTGCCCGGCGCGCACAACCACCAGAACGCCTGCGCCGCCTATGCCGCCTGCCGGTCCCTGGGCGTCGCGCCCCGCCTGATCGAGCAGGCGCTGCATTCCTTCGCCGGCCTGCCGCATCGCAGTCAGTTGATCCGCGAGATCGCGGGGGTGAAATTCGTCAACGATTCCAAGGCGACGAATGTCGACAGCGCCGCCAAGGCGCTCCAAGCCTTTCCGCGCATCCGCTGGATCGCCGGGGGCCTGGGCAAAGAGGGGGGGATTGGCTTTCTCGCGCCCTTCTTCGGCCCGGTGGTCAAGGCCTATCTGATCGGCCATTCCGCCCGCGATTTCGCGCTGCAATTGCCCGCGGGCCTTGACCACGAGATCGCCGGGACGATGGAGGCCGCCGTCGCCCATGCCGCCGCCGAGGCCGAACCCGGCGATGTGGTGCTGCTGGCCCCGGCTGCGGCGAGCTTCGACCAATACCCGAATTTCGAGAAACGCGGCGACCATTTCGCCGCCCTCGTCGCCGCGCTGCCTGGCTGAGGCGGGCCAGGCCGCCACAGGAACACCCTCGACAGACCAGATCCGGGCCCCGACCCCGAGTGCCCGCGCCCATGAGGCCGCGACCCGCAAAGGACCAGCCCTTCCTTTCGGCCGAAATATTCCGGGGTCAGGGGGGGCGCAGGCAAGGCGAGGGGCGGCGCCCCTCCGTTCGGCTTTCCATGCGGCGCTCCGCTCTGACGCGAGTGTTTCGGTTTACTACGAACTTGTTATGCCAAATGGAGCGTTTGCGGCTCGACAGCGGGGCGGGGGCGCCCTAGATTCGGGGAAATCCTGCGGGTTTCAGGCACTTCCGACATCGACCGCTCCTCTGGCCGCCGTATTTCCGGTCTCGTCAGGGCGGCGCGTGCCAGGCCGCTGCGGGATGCCCCGCCCGCCCTGCGGCCCCGGCCGCTGTCCGCCACGCCGTTCCGGCCCGAACCCCTTTCAGGACAGGGGAATGCCCTGTCCGACGCCCTTCGCGGGGCCGGGTGCAAGCCCGGTCCGACCCCTTGCCCTTCATTTGCCGATCACCCCGCCCGTATGTTTGAACAGAACCTGCTGCTCGCCCTTGTCCTGATGCCCCTCGCGGGCAGTCTGATCGCCACCACCCTTCCGGTGAACGCCCGCAACGCCGAAGCATGGCTGGCCGGGGCGGTCATGGTCGCGGGGCTGGCGGTTCTGGCCGTGCTCTGGCCGCAGGTGCAGGATGGCGGCGTGCTGCGCCACACCGTCCGCTGGGTGCCCTCGCTGGGGCTGAACCTGACCTTCCGGCTGGACGGCTATGCCTGGCTGTTCCTGTGCATGGTCTATGGGATCGGCGGGCTGGTGGTGCTTTACGCCCGCTATTACATGTCGCCGAAGGATCCGGTGCCGCGGTTCTACGCCTTCCTGCTGGCCTTCGCCGGCTCGATGGCGGGGGTGCTGATCTCGGGCAACCTGATCATGCTGGTGGTGTTCTGGGAGCTGACGAGCTTTTTCTCATTCCTGCTGATCGGCTACTGGCACCATGTGCCGCAGGCGCGGGACGGCGCGCGGATGGCGCTGGTGGTGACGGCCTTCGGCGGGCTTTGCCTGCTGGCGGCGATGCTGGTCATCGGCCACGCGGTCGGCAGCTACGACCTGGACAAGGTGCTGCAATCGGGCGCTGCGCTGCGCAGCCATCGGCTGTATCCGGTGGCGCTGGTGCTGCTGCTGATCGGGGCCTTCACCAAATCGGCGCAGTTCCCGTTCCATTTCTGGCTGCCGAACGCCATGGCCGCGCCTACGCCGGTTTCCGCCTATCTGCATTCGGCCACCATGGTGAAGATGGGGGTCTTTCTGCTGATCCGGTTCTCGCCGGTGCTGGGGGGCACGCCATTGTGGTTCTGGCTGGTCGCGGGGACGGGGCTTGCGACCATGGTGCTGGGCGCGGTGGTCGCGCTGTTCCGCCACGATCTGAAGGGGCTGCTCGCCTATTCCACCATCAGCCATCTGGGCCTGATCACCGCGCTTGCGGGTATCGGCAGCCCCGTCGCCATCGTCGCCGCGATCTTCCATGTGGTGAACCACGCGGTCTTCAAGGCCTCGCTCTTCATGGCGGCCGGGATCATCGACCACGAGACGGGCACGCGCGACATGCGGCGGCTGTCGGGGCTGATGCGGCTGATGCCCTTCACCTCGGCGCTGGCGATCATCGCGGCGGCGGCGATGGCGGGGGTGCCGCTGCTGAACGGCTTCATCTCGAAAGAGACGTTCTTCGCCGAGGCGGTGGAATGGCACAACGGCACCTGGCTGGACGATTCGATGCCCTATATCGCGACCTTCGCTTCGGTCTTCTCCGTCGCCTATTCGCTGCGCTTCATCCATACGGTGTTCTTCGGTCCCGCCCCGACGGATCTGCCGAAAACCCCGCACGAGCCCGCCGCCTGGATGCGCCGCCCGGTCGAGTTGCTGGTGCTGCTGTGCCTGCTGCTGGGGGTCGTGCCCTCGGCGACGGTGGGGCCGATCCTGAACGCGGCGGCGGTCGGGGTTCTGGGCGCGGCAACGCCGGACTACAGCCTGTCGGCCTGGCATGGGTTCAACACGCCGCTGATCATGAGCCTGATCGCCATGGGCGTGGGCGTCGTGCTTTACGCGCTGCTCGCCCGCCGTCTGCCCGAAGGGCCGGAGGGGCCGCCGCTGATCCACCATATCCGCGGCGCGCGGATCTTCGACCGGGTGCTGCTGCTGACCTCGTGGAAATGGCCGCGGGTGGTGAACCGGCTGTTCGCGACCGAGGGGTTGCAGATGCAGTTGCGCATCCTTGTCGTGCTGGCTTTCCTTGCGGCGGCCTGGTCGCTGTGGGGGGCGGCGCGCCTGGTGCCGCGCCTGTCGGTGGCGAGTTTCGATCCGGTCTTCGGGCTGCTGTGGCTCGTCGGTTCGGCCTGCGCGCTCTTCGCCGCCTGGACGGCGAAATACCACCGCTTCGCGGCGCAGGTGGCGCTTGGCGGGGCGGGGCTGGCCACCTGCGTCACCTATGCCTGGCTGTCGGCGCCCGACCTCGCCACCACGCAATTGCTGGTCGAGATCGTGACGACGGTCCTGCTGCTGCTGGGGCTGCGCTGGCTGCCCCGCCGGCGCGAGGATATCGCAAGCGACAATCTGCTGTCCGCGCGGATCCGGCGGGCGCGGGATCTGGTCATCGCCACCTTCTGCGGCGTGGGGCTTGCCGCCCTGTCCTATGCGGTGATGACCGTGGCTCCGGGGCCGTCGATCGCCACATGGTTTCTTCAAAACGCCTATAGCGAGGGTGGCGGCACCAATGTCGTCAACGTGATCCTGGTCGATTTCCGCGCCTTCGACACCTTTGGCGAGATCACCGTGCTCGCCATCGTGGCGCTGACGGTCTTCGCGCTGCTGCGGCGGTTCCGCCCGGCGGCGGAGAGCGTCGACATCCCCGAACAGCAGCGGGTGCAGAACGCCGCCGACGATGCCGCCGAGGATCGCGAGACGGGGCAGACCGTGCGCGACTACCTTTATGTGCCGTCGACCATCATGCAGTGGATGTTCGCGCCCATCGTGACGCTGGCGGTCTATCTGTTCGTGCGCGGTCACGACCTGCCGGGCGGCGGCTTCTCGGCCGGGGTGACGCTGGCCATCGCCTTCCTGGTCCAATACCTCGCCACCAACGTCCGCCAGGTAGAGGAGAGGCTGACCGTCCTGCCGGTGCGCTGGATCGGCTTCGGCCTGCTGATCGCGCTGGCCTGCGGGGCGGGCTCGTTCCTGTTCGGCTATCCGTTCCTGACGGCGCACGCGCAATATGTCGACCTGCCGCTGATCGGCAAGGTGCCGGCGGCGACGGCGATGATCTTCGACACCGGGGTCTTCGCCACCGTGATGGGGGCGACGATCCTGATGCTGATCGCCATCGCGCACCAGTCGCTGCGGTCCGCCCGCGCCCGCGAACGCGACCGCGAAGAGGCGCGCGAGACTGCCGGAACCGAAGGGAGGCGCGTCTGATGGAACTGACCCTGTCCCTCGCCATCGGTATCCTGTTCGGATCCGGCGTCTGGCTGCTGCTGCGCCCGCGCAGCTATCAGGTGATCATCGGACTGTGCCTGATGTCCTATGGCGTCAACCTCTTCATCTTTTCCATGGGGCGGCTGCGCACCGGGGCCGCGCCGATTCTGTCGAAATATGGCGAGACCGATCCCGCCACGCTGACCGACCCGGTGCCGCAGGCGCTGGTGCTGACCGCGATCGTGATTTCCTTCGCCACCACGGCGTTGTTTCTGGTGGTGATGATGGCCTCGCGCGGGTTGACCGGCACCGACCATGTCGACGGGAAGGAACGGGAATGAAGCTCTCTCCCGAACATCTGATGATCGCGCCGATCCTGATCCCGCTGTTCGCGGGCGCGCTGATGCTGCTTTACGAGGATCGGCAGCGGCGGGCGCGGATGGTGATCTCGCTGATCTCGACGGTCGCGCTGCTGGCGGTGTCGGTGCAACTGCTGATCCTGTCCAAGGGGACGGGTCCGTCGGATGCCAACCGGATCGGGCTGTATCTGCTGGGCGACTGGCCGTCGCCCTTCGGCATCGTGCTGGTGCTCGACCGGCTGTCGGCGCTGATGCTGGTGATGGTGGCGCTGCTGGCGACGCCGGCGCTGATCTATGCGGCGGCAGGCTGGCACCGGCAGGGGCAGCATTTCCACAGCCTGTTCCAGTTCCTGCTGATGGGGCTGAACGGGGCCTTTCTGACGGGCGATCTCTTCAACCTCTTCGTGTTCTTCGAGGTTCTGCTGGCGGCCTCCTATGGCTTGCTGCTGCACGGCACGGGCCAGGCGCGGGTGCGCACGGGGCTGCATTACATCGCGATCAACCTCGCCGCCTCGCTGCTGTTCCTGATCGGGGTGTCGCTGATCTACGGTGTCACCGGCACGCTGAACATGGCGGAACTGGCGCTGAAGCTGCCCTATGTTTCCGATGCCGACCGGCCGCTGGTCCATGCGGCGGCGGCCTTGCTCGGCATCGCGTTTCTGGTCAAGTCGGGGATGTGGCCGCTGTCCTTCTGGCTGCCCGGATCCTATATGGCGGCCTCGGCCCCGGTGGGCGCGATCTTCGCGGTGATGACCAAGGTCGGCGTCTATGTCGTGCTGCGGCTGTCCTCGCTGCTGTTCGGCGAGGGGCACCTTTCGTCCGGCTTCGGGGCCGAGGTGCTGATGGCGGGCGGGATCGCGACTATCCTGTTCGGGCTGACCGGGGTTCTGGCCTCGCAAAGGCTGGGGCGGATGGCGGGCAACCTGGTTCTGGTGTCCTCGGGCACGATGCTGACGGTGATCGGGCTGTCGATGAACGGCGCGTCGCCCGGCCTGGTGGCGGGGGGCCTGTTCTACATGGTGTCCTCGACCGTCGCGACCTCGGCCCTGTTCCTGCTGATGGAACCGCTGGAGCGGGAATCGGGCGGGATCGCGGCGCTGCTGGCGCTGACCGCCGATGCCTATGGCGTCGAGGAGCCCGAGGATGACGCGCCCGAGGTCGGCCTTGCCATTCCCGGCACGCTGATGCTGCTGGGGGGATGCTTCGTGGCCCTGGTGCTGCTGCTGGCCGGGCTGCCGCCCTTGTCGGGCTTTGTCGGCAAGGTGGCGATGCTGACCGCGGCGATGAACCCCGAAGGGCTGAACCGGCTGTCCGCCGTCACGCCCGAGGTCTGGGTCTTCACCGCCGTGCTGATGCTGTCCGGCCTGGCCACGCTGGTGGCGATGGTCCGGGTCGGGATCCAGACCTTCTGGGTCGGGACCGAGGATTCGCTGCCCAAGGTGATGGCGCTGGAAATCGCGCCGGTGCTGCTGCTGATCGCGATGGCTGCCGCGCTGACCGTCCGGGCCGAGCCGGTGATGCGCTACATGGGGGCGACGGCCCGCGCGCTCGACCAACCGCAGGTCTATGTCGGCGGCGTGATCCGGGCCGAAAGGGTAGGGGATGAGATTCCGGGGCCGGACGCCCAGCCTCTCGCCCGCCCCGAGGCCCCGCCCGAGGCGGCCCCCGCGCCCGAGACGGCCCCCGAGGTCGCGCCCGGTGCCGCGACTCCGGCCCCCGAGGCCGCCCCACCCGCCGGAGAGGCCGCGCCCGCCGCCCCCCCGGCGGCGACGCCGCCCGATGCGACGCCCGCGCCCGATGCGCCGGAAGAGGCTGCGCCGGTGCCGCAGGATCCGCCCGCGCCGTTGCCGGCCGCGCCAGGCGCCGCGCCCGGCACCGCAGGGGGGGCCTCGCTGTGAGCCGCCTGCTGCCCCATCCGATGCTGAGCCTCGCGCTGATCCTGATGTGGTGCGCGCTGAACGCCTTTACGCCGGGGCATCTGATCCTCGGCACGGTCGTCGCGGTG
>JAATGA010000323.1 GCA_015654855.1 Rhodobacterales bacterium | reverse complement strand
TGCTGGCCGAAGCGCCGCAGGCGCAGCGCCCCGCGGCCGCCGCCCGGGCGGCGGGCGAGCGTCCCGCGCCGCTGGTCCTGGTGTCCGAGCAACGGATCGACCGGGTCGCCGAGCGTGCCGCCCCGGCCCCGGTGCATCCCGTCCGCCCCCGGCGGATCGTGCCGTCCATCGTCGCCCCCGTCCGCCAGCCGCCGGTGGCCATCGTCGCCGAGGACGAGGATGAGGACGAGGATTTCGCCGCCGCCAACATCTTCGCCGATGCGCGCGGCTTCGCCGAATTCGCCGACAAGCCGGGCGCCAACGGCCTGCCCGAAATGCTCGAAGCGGCGGCGGCCTATACCTCTTGCGTCGAGGGGCTGCCGCATTTCAGCCGCCCGCAGATCATGCGCCGCGTCGCGGCCGTGACCGAGGGCGAGCTGAACCGAGAGGAATCCCTGCGCAGCTTCGGCCGCCTGCTGCGCGAGGGGCGGATCGAAAAGATCCGCCGCGGCCAGTTCACGCTGACCCACCGGTCGCATCTGCTGGCCGAGGCGAAAAAGATCGCGGGTTGAGGAAACCCGCGCATCCCCGGCCCCCGCGCTGCCACGCGGGCGCAGCCGGACGACAAGGGCGGAAGGGGAAACCCTTCCGCCCTTTGGATTTTCCGGGCCGGGACAGGCTGTCCTGCGGATGGTCCGACAACCTCGCCGTCGCGCGACGCGGCCTTCGGGTCAGCCCTGGTCGCCCGGATTGTCCGGGTCGGCCTGGCCGATGCCGCGAAATAGGAATTTGAACGGCAGCGCCCAGACGAAGCCGAGCGCCACATAGATCAGCAGTTCCAGCCATATCGGCGGGCGGCCGAGCGCGCCCATGATCCCCCAGACCACCGCGATGTAAAGCGGCAGGCCCAAAAGCAGAACAGCCAGCGCCAGCCGCTTGCGCGTCCGGTAGCTCAGCGGTTTGCGCCCCGGGCCCGTCGCCATGCCGTCAGTCCGCGAAGGGATCGGTGACGAGGATCGTATCGTCCCGCTCGGGGCTGGTGGACAAAAGCGCCACCGGGCACTGGATCAGCTCCTCGATCCGGCGGACGTATTTGACCGCCGCGCCGGGAAGGTCGTTCCAGGACCTGGCACCTTGCGTCGATTGCGACCAGCCCTCCAGCTCTTCGTAGATCGGCTTTGCCCTGGCCTGAAGCGCGGCCTGGGTCGGGAGGTAGTCGTAATGCACCCCGTCGACCTCGTAGCCTGTGCAGATCTTCACCGTCGCGAACCCGTCGAGCACGTCGAGCTTGGTCAGCGCAATGCCCTTCATTCCCGAAAGCGCGCAGGTCTGGCGCACCAGAACCGCGTCGAACCAGCCGCAGCGGCGTTTCCGCCCGGTGACGGTGCCGAATTCGCGGCCCCGCTCGCCCAGGCGTTCGCCGTCGGCGTCGAGCAATTCGCTCGGGAAGGGCCCCATGCCGACGCGGGTGGTATAGGCCTTGACGATCCCCAACGAGTAGTCGATCGCATTCGGCCCGAGGCCCGTGCCCGTCGCCGCCTGACCGGCGATGACGTTCGACGAGGTGACGTAGGGATAGGTGCCGAAGTCGATGTCGAGCAGCGAACCTTGCGCCCCCTCGAACAGGATGCGTTTGCCGGCGCGGCGCATCTCGTTCAGCACCTTCCAGACCGGTTTGGCGTATTTCAGGATCTCGGGCGCGATGGCGCGCAGATCGGCCAGCAGCGCCTCGCGGTCGATGGCAGTAAGGCCCAGGCCCGCGCGCAAAGCGTTGTGGTGGACCAGCGCCCGGTCGACGCGGGATTGCAGCGTTTCCTCGTCGGCGAGGTCGGCGACGCGGATCACCCTGCGGCCGACCTTGTCCTCATAAGCCGGGCCGATGCCCCGGCCTGTGGTGCCGATCTTCGAGGCGGTACCCGAGGCCTGCTCTTCACGCGCCCTGTCAAGTTCGCCATGGAAGGGCATGATAAGTGGCGCATTTTCCGCAACCATCAGATTGTCGGGGCTGATATCGACGCCCTGCGCGCGGATAGCCGCGATCTCTTTGACCAGATGCCACGGGTCAAGGACCACGCCATTGCCGATGACCGAGAGCTTGCCGCCCCTGACCACACCCGAGGGCAGAGCGTTGAGCTTGTAGATCTTGTTGCCGATAACCAGCGTATGGCCGGCGTTATGGCCGCCCTGAAAACGCGCGACGATATCCGCGCGTTCGGACAGCCAGTCCACGATCTTGCCCTTGCCCTCGTCGCCCCACTGGGCGCCCACGACGACCACATTGGCCATGAGCCAGTTCCTTTCCCGGTCGGTGAAACCGTGCGTCCTATAGCGGGCCGGGCGCGGCGGGGGAACCGGATTCTCGCGCCACTGCGCCGTTTCGCCTGCCGGAGGGTGCGGCGACGGTCCGGCAGCGGTGTCGTCAGGGGAAGGCGTGGCGGAAGAAGGGGGCCGTCTGCCCCTCTCCCGGCCCGTGCCGGGCCAGTTCACCCCCGAGGATATTTTTACCAGGAAGAAACCAGGAAGAGACAGAGTGTGACGGATGGGGCGGATCGGGGGCGCAAAGGAACGGGTTGCGGTATCGGCCCTTCCCGCCTAGATAGGCCCGTCAGCACGTGGAACAATCTGTCCCATGGAAAACCTCGTCCTTACCGTCCACCTGATCCTCGCCCTTCTGCTGATCGGCGTGGTGCTGTTGCAGCGCTCGGAAGGCGGCGGCCTCGGCATGGGCGGCGGCGGGGTGATGAGCGCCCGGGGCGCCGCGACCGCGCTGACCAAGGTGACCTGGGCGCTGGCCGTGGCCTTCATCGTGACCTCGATCACGCTGACGGTTCTGGCGGCGCAGAAATCGGCCGGCGGCTCGGTGCTCGACAGCCTGCCCGCCGCGAGCGAGAGCGCGCCGGCAACGGATGCGCCCGCTTCGCCGCTTGGCGCCGGCAGCGATCTGCTGCCGCCGGCGCCCGCCGATGCACCCGCCGCGCCCCCGCGCGCCGGCGAGTGATCCGGCCCCCTTCCGACGGCGGCCTTCGGGCCACCGCATGGGAAAGGTGCCACCACATCCTGGCACCCGCCAGATAATCCACAACAGTATCCAGGGTTGAGGTTGCGCCGGCGGTCGGTCGGCGCTATCATCCGAATCCCGTGATGCTGCGATTCCCGACCGGGAAATCGCGCTGTTTTTCAATTCACGGGAGAGCCCTTCCATGGCGCGTTACATCTTCATAACCGGTGGCGTGGTTTCGTCACTGGGCAAAGGTCTCGCGTCGGCGGCGCTTGGCGCATTGTTGCAGGCGCGGGGCTATACCGTGCGGCTGCGCAAGCTCGACCCCTATCTGAACGTCGATCCCGGCACGATGAGCCCGTTCGAGCATGGCGAGGTCTTCGTCACCGACGACGGGGCGGAGACCGACCTCGACCTCGGGCATTACGAACGGTTCACCGGGGTTTCGGCGCGGGCGACCGATTCGATCTCGTCCGGGCGGATCTATTCCAACGTGCTGGAGAAGGAGCGGCGGGGCGATTACCTTGGCAAGACGATCCAGGTCATCCCGCATGTGACGAATGAAATCAAAGACTTCCTCCGCATCGGTGAGGATGAGGTCGATTTCATGCTGTGCGAGATCGGCGGCACGGTCGGCGACATCGAGGGTCTGCCCTTCTTCGAGGCGATCCGGCAGTTCATCCATGAGCGCCCCCGCGGCCAGTCGATCCTGATGCACCTGACGCTGCTGCCCTATCTCTCGGCCAGCGGCGAGCTGAAGACCAAGCCCACCCAGCATTCGGTCAAGGAATTGCAGTCCATCGGCCTCGCGCCCGACGTGCTGGTCTGCCGCAGCGAGCATCCGATCCCGGACCGCGAGCGGGAAAAGATCGCGCTGTTCTGCAACGTGCGGCAGGATGCGGTGATCCCGGCCTATGATCTGAAGACGATCTACGAGGCGCCGCTGGCCTATCACCGCGCCGGCCTCGACCAGGCGGTGCTGGACGCCTTCGGCATCGCCCCCGCGCCGAAGCCGAACCTCGACCGCTGGACGGATGTGATGGACCGGCTGCAGAACGCCGAGGGCGAGGTGAAAATCGCCATCGTCGGCAAGTATACGCAACTGGAAGACGCCTACAAATCCATCGCCGAGGCGCTGACCCACGGCGGCATGGCGAACCGGACCAAAGTCCGGGCGGAGTGGATCGACAGCGAGATCTTCGAACGCGAGGATCCCGCGCCGTATCTGGAGAATTTCAACGCGATCCTCGTGCCCGGCGGTTTTGGCGAGCGAGGGACCGAAGGTAAGATCAAGGCCGCGCAATTCGCCCGCGAGAAGGGTGTGCCTTATCTCGGCATCTGTCTGGGGATGCAGATGGCGGTGATCGAATCGGCCCGCAATCTGGTCGGACTGAAAAACGCCGGATCCGAGGAGTTCGACCACGAAAAGGGCGAGAAGCGCTTCACCCCCGTCGTCTATCACCTGAAGGAATGGGTGCAGGGCAACCATACCGTGCGGCGCAAGGAGACCGACGCCAAGGGCGGCACGATGCGCCTGGGGGCCTATACGGCCAATCTGAAGCCTGGATCGAAGGTCTCGGAGGTCTATGGCTCGACGGCGATCGAAGAGCGCCACCGCCACCGCTACGAGGTGGACATCAAGTATCGCGACGAGCTGGAGAAATGCGGGCTGCTGTTTTCCGGCATGTCGCCCGACGGCCGCCTGCCCGAGATCGTCGAGGTGAAGGATCACCCCTGGTTCATCGGCGTGCAGTTCCACCCGGAACTGAAATCGAAACCCTTCGCCCCGCATCCGCTGTTCGCGGACTTCATCCGTGCGGCGGTCGCGGGCGGCAGGCTGGTCTGACCCGGCCGGGCGACGCGACGGGGCACAACCGCGCCCTGCGCCCTGCCTTATCCGAACCCGCGCCGGGGTCGATGTAAGCCCCCCCGCGTGGAGCCGCCGCCCATTTCTGCACAAGACGCGGACCGCAGGATCGGGGCTCCGACAGCACCCGGACGAAAGCGCCTCCACGGTGCAGGCCCGGGCCATGCCGTCTTGCCGCCCGGGGCCACGCCCCCTACCCTGCGCCCATGGGAATCGCCGACGATATTCTGGGACCAGAGGGCTGGCACGCCGCGCTGGCGGCACTGGACTGGCAGGTCGATCTTGGCGTAACCGAGGTCGTCGGCGATTCGGCGCTTTCGGCCTATGACCTGCCGGCGGAATCCCCCCGGATGCCCGCCGCCCGGCCGGCCGCAGAGGCCCCGCCCGCAACCGGCGCCCCCTCGCGCCCGGCATTCGCCGCACCTCCCCTTGCCGCAGCCTAGGCCAATGCCGGGGCGGCCCTGGCCGATGCCCGCCGCATGGCCGCCGGAGCCGCCAGCCTGGACGCCTTACGTGAGGCGATGGGGGCCTACGAGCATTGCGAGCTGAAACGCGGCGCGCGGAACCTGGTCTTCTGCGATGGCAATCCAAAGGCCCGCGTGATGATCATCGGCGAAGCCCCCGGCGCGGACGAGGACCGGCTCGGCCGCCCCTTCGTGGGCCGCGCGGGGCAGTTGCTCGACCGGATGCTCGCCGCCATCGGTCTGTCGCGCAGCAGTCCCGATGCCGAACGCGCGGTCTATATCACCAATGTCATGGTCTGGCGCCCGCCGGGAAACCGCGACCCCTCGGCAGAGGAAATCTCGATGATGCTGCCTTTCCTGCGCCGCCATATCGAACTGGTCGATCCCGAGGTTCTGGTTCTGATGGGCAACACGCCCTGCCTCGCCCTGCTGGAACGGCGCGGCATCCTGAAACTGCGGGGGCACTGGACGCAGACGCAGAACCGCCCGGTCATGCCGATGACCCACCCGGCCTATCTTTTGCGCAACCCGATCGCCAAGCGCGAGGCCTGGGCAGACCTTCTGGAAATACAGGCAAAGCTGAGGGGCAAATGACAGAACGCGACTTCATCCCGATGCGTTTCGCGGTGCTGACCGTTTCCGACAGCCGCACCGCCGCCGACGACCGGTCCGGCGATACCCTGGCCGAACGCATCGCCGGCGCGGGTCATGTGCCGGCCGCGCGCCGGATCGTCACGGACGACCGTGCCGCCATTGCCGACCAGTTGCGCGCATGGGTCGCCGACCCCGGCATCGACGTGGTTCTGTCCACCGGCGGCACAGGCCTCACGGGGCGAGACGTGACGGTCGAGGCGCATCGCGATGTCTATGAGAAAGAGGTCGAGGCCTTCGCCACCGTCTTCACCATCGTATCCATGCGGAAGATCGGCACCTCGGCAGTGCAAAGCCGCGCGACAGGCGGCGTCGCGGGCGGCACATGGCTTTTCGCCTTGCCCGGCAGCCCCGGCGCCTGCCGCGATGCCTGGGACGAGATCCTGGTCCACCAGTTCGACTATCGCCATAAACCCTGCAACTTCGTCGAGATCACCCCGCGCCTCGACGAACATCTGCGGCGGAAGTGACGCTTGCCCCAGGCGCACACCCTTCCTATAACGCGCCCGACATCCGCCGCCCGACCCCCACGAAGGAGCGCGCCTTATGACTTTCCGAGCCCGTCACCTGCTTGGCATCGACCATCTGGCGCCCGACGAGATTCTTTCCGTCCTCGACCTTGCCGACCGCTATGTCGCGCTGAACCGCCGCACGGTGAAGCAATCCGATGCGCTGGCGGGGATGACGCAGATCAACATGTTCTTCGAGAACTCGACCCGCACGCAGTCGAGCTTCGAGATCGCGGGAAAGCGCCTTGGCGCGGATGTGATGAACATGAACGTGGCCTCGTCTTCGGTGAAGAAGGGCGAGACGCTGATCGACACCGCCATGACGCTGAACGCGATGCATCCCGACCTGCTGGTGGTGCGCCATAATGCGTCGGGCGCCGTCAACCTGCTGGCATCCAAGGTGAATTGCGCAGTGCTGAACGCGGGCGACGGGCGGCATGAGCATCCGACGCAGGCGCTGCTGGACGCGCTGACGATCCGCCGGGCGAAGGGGCGGATCCGGGGGCTGACCGTTGCGATCTGCGGCGACATCGCCCACAGCCGCGTGGCGCGGTCGAACATCATGCTTCTGGGCAAGATGGAAAACACCGTCCGCCTGATCGGCCCGCCGACACTGATGCCCGCGCAGTTCGGCGAATTCGGCTGCGAGCTTTACGAAGACATGCGCGAGGGCCTGAAGGGCGCCGATGTGGTGATGATGCTGCGCCTTCAGAAAGAGCGCATGGACGGTGGCTTCATCCCGTCCGAGCGCGAATATTTCCACCGCTACGGCCTCGATGCCGAGAAGCTCGCCATCGCCGCGCCCGACGCCATCGTCATGCACCCGGGACCGATGAACCGCGGGGTCGAGATCGACGGCACCATCGCCGACGACATCAACCGCAGCGTCATTCAGGAACAGGTCGAGATGGGCGTCGCCGTCCGCATGGCCTGTATGGACTTGCTGGCCCGCAACCTGCGCACCGAGCGCGGCCGCGCCGCCGCCGGGGTGATGGCGTGAGCGAGCCCGAACGCAAACCGACGAAGGCCGAGATGCGCGCGACCGGCATGGTCGCCGTCGCCGTGCTGGTCTTTCTGGCGGTGCTGACCACCGCGCTGGTGCTGATGGGCTGATCTGCCCGCGAACCGACATGCCCGAGGATGCCGCCCGATGATCACCTTCCTTGAAAACGCCCGCCTGATCGACCCCGAGGCCGGGACCGAGACCAATGGCAACCTGATCATCGACGACGGGCTGATCGCGGCCATCGGCCAGATGTCGGCCCCGAAACATGCAACCGTGATCGACTGCGGCGGCAAATACCTGGCCCCCGGCATCGTCGACTGGGGCGTGAAGATCGGCGAGCCGGGCGAGCGTCACCGCGAGTCGTTCCGCTCCGCCGGGCTGGCGGCGGCGGCGGGCGGCGTGACCACCATCGTCGCGCGCCCCGACACCCTGCCCGCCATCGACACGCCGGAACTGCT
>JAATGA010000115.1 GCA_015654855.1 Rhodobacterales bacterium | reverse complement strand
CAGCAGAACGGCATCGTCTTTCTGGACGAGATCGACAAGATCTGCGCCCGCGCCGATGCCCGTGGCGCCGATGTCAGCCGCGAGGGCGTGCAGCGCGACCTGCTGCCGCTGATCGAGGGGACGACGGTTTCGACCAAATACGGCCCCGTGAAGACCGACCACATCCTCTTCATCGCCTCCGGCGCCTTCCATGTCGCGAAACCTTCGGACCTGCTGCCGGAATTGCAGGGGCGTCTGCCGATCCGGGTGGAGTTGCAGCCGCTGACCGAGGGCGATTTCATCCGTATCCTGACCGAGCCCGACAACGCCCTGACCCGGCAATATGCCGCGCTGATGGCAACCGAAGAGGTCGCGGTCGCCTTTACCGAAGACGGAATCGGCGCGTTGGCCCGCATCGCCGCCGAGGTCAACCGCAGCGTCGAAAACATCGGCGCGCGCCGCCTTTATACCGTGATGGAACGGGTCTTCGAGGAGTTGAGCTTTTCCGCTCCGGATCGTCCGGGTGAGGCGGTGACGGTCGACGGGGCCTTCGTCGAGAGGAATATCGGCGCGCTGTCGCGATCTGCCGATCTGTCGCGCTATGTGCTGTGAAACATTGCCGGGACCGGATGGTGTAACATCTCGTGAGGCGTTGCGGGCTTGACCCGCCCCGCCGCAACCGTGAAGCATTCGCCAAACGCGCGGGAGGTTTCATGCGTCGGGTTGTTCTGGTTCTGATGCTTGTCCTGTCCGCTTGCGCCAAACGCGGCGAGGTGACGCTGTTTCCCGGGGCCGATCTTGTCCAATCCCCGGAAAGACAGGTCTTCGTCGGCACGACGCGCCGGCTCGTCGCCTCTACCATGCGTTTCGACGGGTCGCGGTCCGAGACGCTGACGCTGGCGCGCTACGATATCTCGATTCCGCCGGTGCACAGGCCGGGCGCGATCGAATGGCCAAAGCCCCGGCGCGGACCCGATCCCCAAACGGATTTCCTGACGATCGACCAGAAGATCTATCCGACCGGGGGGCAGTTCCGATCGGAGTTGTCGCGGGCGCTGCGGGCCAACGACGAGACCGCGACGATCTTCATCCACGGGTTCAACAACACCTTTGCCGAAGGGCTTTACCGCATCGCCCAGCTTTCCTGGGATCTGAAGCTGCCGGGCGTTGCCATGCACTATTCCTGGCCCTCGGCGGCCAGCCCCTTCGGCTATGTCACCGACAAGGATTCCGCCGCCTTCGCCCGCTATGGTCTGGAGCAGATGCTGCGCGAGACCGAGGCGGCGGGGGCGAAACGCATCATCCTCGTCGCCCATTCCATGGGGTCGTGGCTCACGATGGAGACGCTGCGCCAGATCGCCATCCGCGGCGACCGCCGGCTGATGGACCGCATCGCGGGCGTTATCCTGATTTCGCCCGACATCGACGTAGATGTCTTCCGCAAACAGGCGCAGGAGGTGGGGGTGCTGCCGCAGCCCTTTATCATCTTCGGCTCGCCCAAGGACAAGGCGCTGCGCCTGTCGGCTCTGCTGACGGGGCAGGACAACCGCCTCGGCTCGATCACCAGCGTCAATCAGGTCGCGACCCTGAAGGTCACCTATCTGGATGTCGAGGCCTTCAGCGTCGGCGTCGGGCATTTCGACCTGGGCGACAACCCGGCGCTGATCCAGATCGTCTCGCGCATCGTCGATGTCGACCAGGCGCTCGGCGCCGAGGCGCAGCGGGTCGGGCTGCTGGACGGGGCGGTGATGACGGTGCGCAACGCGACGCAGATCGTCCTGTCGCCGGTGCAAAGCATCGCCGAGGGGCTGAGCAACTGACCTCCGAAGGATGCGGTCGCGCCATCGCGCGCCCGTTGCCGTAGGGGGCGCGCCGAGAGGGCTGTGGCGGGCTGTCAGAGCCGCGCCATTGTCTGCCCCGGATTGCGTGCCCGATCCGCAGCCGCGAAAGGTCAGCCGTGACGGGTCTCTGCCGCCGGATAGACGCCCATGATCTCGAACGACGAGGTGAAGAAGGCCAACTCCTCCAGCGCGCGGGCGAGGGCGGGGTCGTCGGGGTGCCCCTCGACATCGGCGTAGAAGGCCGTCGCGGTGAACTGCCCGCCGACCATGTAGCTTTCCAGCTTGGTCATGTTCACGCCATTGGTGGCGAAGCCGCCAAGCGCCTTGTAAAGCGCGGCCGGGATGTTGCGCACCCGGAAGGTGAACGAAGTCATCATCCGCCCGGCCCGGCGGGTCAGATCGGCCTCGGGAGACATAACCAGGAACCGGGTGGTGTTGTTCGACTGATCCTCGATCTCGTCGGCGAGGATGTCGAGGCCGTAAAGTTCGCCCGCGAGGCGTGGCGCAAGCGCGCCCATTTCGGGGTTGCCGCGTTCGGCCACCACTTTGGCCGATCCGGCGGTGTCATAGCCGGTGACGGCGCGCAGCCCGTGCCGTTTCAGGAAGGCGCGGGCCTGGCCCAGAAGGACCGTATGGCTCATCACCTCGCGCACCGCTGACAGCGGCGTGCCGGGCACGGCCAGCATCGCGATATGGACGCGGACGAAGGCCTCGTCGATGATTTTCAGCCCGGATCCGGGCAACAGCGCATGAATGTCCGCCACCCGGCCATAGGTCGAGTTTTCGACCGGCAGCATGGCAAGATCGGCCTCGCCGGTCTTCACCGCTTCGATCGTCTCTTCAAAGCTGCGGCAGGGCAGGACCTCCATTCCCGGGCGGGCCTGGCGGCAGGCCTGATGGGAATAGGCGCCCGGTTCGCCCTGAAACGAGATTTTGCCGGTTTTGCCCATGGTGTCCCCGCCGTCACTGCCGCCCCCTCGGGGCAATCGGTCGCGCTGCTATACCTTGAAATAAGCGAGCGGAAGAGGCTATGACCCGAACAGAGAATGCCAAGGGAAGGCGCGACATGTTCGACACGATGACGATGACCAAGGTTCTCGGTGCGGTTTGCGGTTCGCTGCTGGTTTTCCTGCTTGGAAGCTGGCTGGCGACATCGCTTTACAACATCGCCCCCGCTGCGCATGGCGGCGAACATGCGGAACAGGCCTATTCCATCGACACCGGCGCGGCCGAGGGCGACGCCGCCCCCGCCGAAGAGGGCCCGGCGTTCGAGGAGCTTTTCGCCGCGGCCGATCCCGCCGCCGGCGAGAAGGTTTTCGCCAAGTGCAAGGCCTGCCACAAGATCGACGGCAACAACGGCACCGGCCCGCACCTGAATGGTGTGGTCAACCGCAATGAGGGTTCGGTCGACGGTTTCGCCTATTCCGACGCGATGGGCGGCCGCAAGGATCAGGTCTGGACGCCGGAAAACCTCGACCATTTCCTGACCAACCCCAAGGGCTATGTCGCCGGGACCAAGATGTCCTTCGCCGGCCTGCCCAAGGCGCAGGACCGGGCCAACGTCATCGCCTATCTGGCGCAGAACCCCTGATCCGGTCGCGATCCGGCCGGTGGCCGGATCGCCGGCCAGGACGGTCGGACCACCGGCAGGATCCGGTCGCGCCGGTACGGATCCGGCGCGACTCTGGTATCTTCAGGCGAAGGCGTAGGTGAACTTGCCGTCTTCGCCGAGGCCTACCTCGACCGTGGCGAATTCGTCGCGCGCCACCATGCGGTTCAGCACCTCGCGCGAGAGTTCCGGCAGGATCGAGTTGGTGATGATATTGTCCACCATCCGCCCGCCCGAATCCGGGTCGCGGCATTGTTCCACGATGTGGTTCAGCACGGCGTCCGAGACGGTCATCTTCGCCCCGTGATTTTCCTTCATCCGCTTGACGATGCTGTTGAGCTTCAGTTTCGTGATGCCGCCAAGAACCTCGGTCGACAGAGGGAAATAGGGGATCGTCACGATCCGGCCCAGCAGGGCGGGGGGGAAGACGCGCGTCAGATAGGGGCGCATCCCCTCGGCCAGTTCTTCGACCTCGGGACGGGTTTCGCCCTTGTCGGCCATGTCCATGATCACTTCGGTTCCGACGTTCGAGGTCAGAAGGATCAGCGTGTTCTTGAAGTCGATCGCCCGGCCCGAGCCATCCTCCATGATCCCCTTGTCGAAGACCTGGAAGAACAGCTCATGCACGTCGCTGTGGGCCTTTTCAACCTCGTCCAGCAGGACGACCGAATAGGGCTTGCGCCGCACCGCCTCGGTCAGCCGTCCGCCCTCGCCATAGCCGACATAGCCGGGGGGCGCGCCTTTCAGCAGGCTGACGGAATGCGCCTCCTGGAATTCGGACATGTTGATGGTGATGATATTGCCCTCGCCGCCATAGACGGATTCGGCCAGCGCCAGCGCGGTTTCGGTCTTGCCGACGCCCGAGGGACCGCAGAGCATGAAGACGCCGATGGGCTTGTTCGGGTTGGCGAGTTTCGCGGAGTTGGTCTCGATCCGCTTGGCGATCATCTCAAGACCGTGGTCCTGGCCGATGACCCGCTCCTTCAGCGTTTCGGCCAGGGTCAGGATCGCCTGCAACTGGTCCGAGACCATCTTGCCCGCCGGAATCCCGGTCCAGTCCGAGATCACCGCCGCCACCGCCTGGGCATCGACATGGGCATAGATCTTGCGCTTGTCGGCGTCGCGCGCTTGCAGACGCTTCACCGTCTCCATCGCCTGGGGTCGCAGGTTGGCAGATTCCTCACCCACCTGATCCTCCGCCACAAAGGCCGGAGCTTCGCCCTCGACCGCCTCGGCGGGCTTGTCGGAGGCGATCTTGCCCCATAGGCCGAGAAGCTGATCGACCAGCGCCTTTTCCTCGGCGAATTCGGCTTCCAGCGTGGCGAGCGTTTCCCGCTCTTTGGCCAGTTGGCCGTGGATATCCTCGACGCGCGTCCCGGCGTCCTCGCCAAGGTCCGACTGGCGCTGCTTGGCGGCCAGTTCGGTTTCAAGGCCTGCGATGCGGGCCTTGGTGTCCTGGATCGCCGCCGGTTCCTACGACTGGCTGATCGCCACCCGTGCGCAGGCGGTGTCGAGCAGCGAGACCGCCTTGTCCGGCAGTTGCCGCGCCGGCAGATAGCGGGCGGACAGGTTGACGGCGGCCACCACCGCCTCGTCCGAGATCCGCACGGCGTGGTGCTTTTCCATCGGCGCAAGGATGCCGCGCAGCATATAGCAGGCCCGGTCGATGGAGGGTTCGTCCACCATGATCGGCTGGAACCGCCGGGTCATCGCCGGGTCTTTCTCGAAATATTTGGCGTATTCCATCCAGGTGGTGGCCCCGATGGTGCGCAAAGTCCCGCGCGCCAGCGCCGGTTTCAGCAGGTTCGCCGCGTCGCCGGTGCCCGCCGCCCCGCCCGCGCCCATCAGCGTGTGGATCTCGTCGATGAACAGGATGATCGGGATGGGCGAGGATTGCACCTCGTCGATGACGGAACGCAGGCGCTGTTCAAACTCGCCCTTCATGCTGGCCCCGGCCTGCATCAGCCCGAGGTCGAGCATATAAAGCTTCGTCCCCTGCAATTTCGGCGGCACCTCGTTCGCGGCGAGACGTTGGGCAAACCCCTCGACCACGGCGGTCTTGCCCACCCCGGCCTCGCCGGTCAGGATCGGGTTGTTCT
>JAATGA010000152.1 GCA_015654855.1 Rhodobacterales bacterium | reverse complement strand
TCGCCATCGGCCGCGCCATCGTGCGCGAGCCTGCGGCCTTTCTTTTCGACGAGCCTTTGTCGAACCTCGACGCCGCGCTCAGGGTCAATATGCGCATCGAGATTTCCGAGCTGCACAAGAAGCTCGGCACGACGATGATCTATGTGACCCATGACCAGGTTGAGGCCATGACCATGGCCGACAAGATCGTCGTCCTGCGCGCGGGTCGGATCGAGCAGGTCGGCACGCCGCTGGAGCTGTATTACAAGCCGGTGAACACCTTTGTTGCGGGCTTCATCGGCAGCCCGAACATGAACTTCATCACCGGCGAGGTGGCAGCGCGGCGCGATGCCCATACGATCGGCATCCGTCCCGAGGACTGGGTGGTTTCGCGCGAAAGCGGCCGGGTGAAGGGGCGGGTTACGGTATCGGAACACCTCGGGTCGGACACCTATCTGCATGTGACGCTGGACGACGGCACGCATCTGGTCGTCCGCGCACCGGGCGAGTTCCCCGTGACCTATGGCGAGGAGCTGTGGCTGACCGGGGCCGAGGGGCGGGTTTACCGCTTCGACGAAAAGGGCATGGCCATATGAGGCTGCGGGGCAAGACCGCGCTGATCACCGGGGCCGCGCGCGGCATCGGGCGCGCCTATGCCGAGGCCTATATCGCCGAGGGGGCGCGCGTCGCCATTGCCGACATCAATGCCGAAGGGGTTCGCGCCACGGCGGCGGAGATCGGGGCGTATCCGGTGGTGATGGATGTGACCGACCAGGCGAGCATCGAGGCGGGGGTGGCGGATGCCGCAGCCGCGCTCGGCGGGATCGACATCCTGATCAACAACGCGGCCCTGTTCGATCTGGCACCCATCGTGGAAATCAGCCGGGCAAGCTATGACCGGCTGTTCGCGATCAATGTCGGCGGCACTTTGTTCACGCTCCAGGCGGTGGCAAAGCACATGATCGACACCGGGCGTCGCGGCAAGATCATCAATATGGCCAGCCAGGCCGGGCGCCGTGGCGAGCCGCTGGTCGCGGTTTACTGCGCGACCAAGGCGGCGGTGATCAGCCTGACGCAATCCGCCGGCCTCGACCTGATCCGGCACGGGATCAACGTCAATGCCATCGCCCCCGGTGTGGTCGATGGCGAACACTGGGACGGCGTGGATGCCAAATTCGCCGCCTGGGAGAACAAGCCCCGCGGCCAGAAGAAGCGTGAGGTCGGCGCCGCCGTCCCCTTCGGCCGCATGGGCACCGCACAGGACCTGACCGGGATGGCGATCTTCCTCGCCACACCCGAGGCCGATTACATCGTCGCCCAGACCTACAATGTCGACGGCGGCAACTGGATGAGTTGAAAGCCATGACCATCAGACTGAATCAGGAAAACCTGCCCCGGATCGCGGTGGCAAAGCCGGGCTATGACCGCAAGGCGCTGAAAGGCGGGATCGTCCATTTCGGGCTGGGCAATTTTCACCGGGCGCATCAGGCGGTCTGCCTCGACCGGCTGATGAACAAGGGGCTGGGCTTCGATTTCGCCATCGTCGGCGCCGGGGTTCTGCCCTCGGATGCGCGGATGCGCGAGATTCTGGCGGCGCAGGATTATCTTTACACCGTGGTCGAGCAATCGGCCGGGGCGTCCGATGCGCGGGTGGTGGGCGCGGTGATCGACCATCTGCCGGCGGGCGATGCGGGTGCGATCATCGCGCGGCTGGCCGATGCGGAAACCCGGATTGCCAGCCTGACGATCACGGAAGGCGGCTATTTCATCGACGCCGCAACCGGGCATTTCGACGTGACCCATCCGGCGATTGCCGCCGATGGAAAAGCGCCCGATCAGCCGAAAACCGTCTTTGGCATTATCGTCGCGGGTCTGCGCGCGCGCCGCGATGCGGGGCTTGCGCCCTTCACCGTCATGTCCTGCGACAACATCCCCCACAATGGCCGCGTCACGCGCGAGGCTGTGGTGGAAACCGCACGCCTGTCCGACCCGGACCTGGCGCAATGGATCACCGACAACGTGGCATTCCCCAATGCCATGGTCGACCGGATCACCCCCGCAACCTCCGACCGCGAGCGGGCGATGGTGCGGGCCGATTTCGGCATCGAGGACGACAGCCCGGTCTTCTGCGAGGATTTCCTGCAATGGGTGCTGGAGGATAACTTCCCCCTCGGCCGCCCGCCGCTGGAGGAAGCCGGGGTCGAATTCGTCGCCGATGTGACGCCCTGGGAGATGATGAAGATCCGCATCCTGAACGGCGGCCATGCGGTGATCGCTTATCCTTCCGGCCTGATGGACATCCATTTCGTCCATGAGGGGATGGAGAATGATCTGGTCCGCGCCTTCCTCGACAAGATCGAGACGGAAGATATCATCCCCGTCGTGCCCCCGGTGCCGAATACCGATCTCGGCGCGTATTTCGCCAAGGTGAAGGAACGTTGCGCCAATCCGAAGATCGGCGACACGATCCGGCGGCTCTGCCTTGACGGGTCGAACCGGCAGCCGAAATTCATCGTGCCGACCATTGCCGACCGTTTGGCGCAGGGCCTGCCGGTCGAGGGGCTGGCGCTGGAAAGCGCGCTCTGGTGCCGGTATTGCGCCGGTGTCACCGACAGCGGCGCGGTGATCGAGCCGAACGATCCGAACTGGGACCGGCTGACCGTGGTGGCGAAGGCCGCGCAGACCGACCCCTCGGCCTGGCTCGGCATGGCCGAGATCTATGGCGAGACGGGGCGCAATCCGGCCTTTGCCGAACCCTTCGCCCGCTGGCTGGCCATGCTGGGCGAAAAGGGCACGGCGGCAACCTTGCGGGTCTGGCTCGGCCAGTGATGCAAGGTCCTGCGCTGATTTTCGATTGCGACGGGGTGCTGGTCGACAGCGAGCCTTTGTCGGTCGCGGAACTGGGCCGGACTCTGCGCGAGGCGGGTGCGGCGATCACGGATGCGCAGATCTACGACCGGATGATCGGCATGTCGGTCGCCTCGATCCTGGCGATGATGCGCGAGGAGCAGGGGGTCGATGCCGCCCCCTTGCTCGACGCCTATCGCGCCCGGTTGCGTGCGCGGTTCGAGGCTGATCTGACCCCGGTGCCGGGCATCGCGGCGGCGATCGGGGCGATGGGGGGGCTGCCGAGGATCGTGGCCTCGTCGTCCTCGCCCGACCGGATCGCGCAGTCGCTGCGCCTGACCGGGCTTGCCGAATTCTTCGGGGGCAATATCTGTTCGGCGGTCGAGGTTGTGAATGGCAAGCCCGCGCCCGATCTGTTCCTGCTGGCGGCGGAACGGCTGGGGGTAAGCCCTGCGCGCTGCATCGTGATCGAGGACAGCGCGGCGGGCGTCCGCGCGGCGAAGGCGGCTGGAATGCGGGTCGTGGGCTTTCTGGGCGGCGCCCATGCGGCGGCGGCGCGGCTGTCGGAAAAGCTTCCCATGCTCGACCCCGATGCTGTCGCCTCGCAGGCCGGCGAACTTCCGGCTATTGTCGCGGGGCTGATCGCCCGCGACAAGGGGCTGACCGGGGAGGGAAGGCATGTATCTGGGGATTGATCTTGGCACCTCGGGCGTCAAGGTTCTGCTGATGGACAGGGCGCAAAGGGTGCTGGCCACCGCCACGGCGGAACTGGAGGTGCAGCGCCCCTATTCCGGCTGGTCCGAGCAGGACCCGGCCGACTGGATCGCCGCGACACGGGCCGCCATGGCGGAGCTGGCGGGCGCGCAGGATCTGTCGGGTGTCACGGGCATCGGCCTGTCGGGGCAGATGCACGGGGCGGTGGCGCTGGATGCCGACGACCGGGTGATCCGTCCGGCGATCCTGTGGAACGACGGACGGTCTGAGGTTCAGGCGCGCAGGCTCGACGCCGATCCGAAGTTCCGGGCGATTTCCGGCAATGTGGTCTTTCCCGGCTTTACCGCGCCGAAACTCGTCTGGATGGCCGAGGAGGAGCCGGAGAACTTCGCCCGCGTGGCCATGGTTCTGCTGCCGAAGGATTATCTGCGGCTGTGGCTGACCGGAGAGCGAATCGCCGATATGTCGGATGCCGCAGGCACCGGCTGGTTCGACAATGGCGCGCGGCGCTGGTCGGACGAGTTGCTGGCGGGTTCGGGGATGCGGGCCGATCAGATGCCGGGCCTGATCGAGGGCAATGCGCCCTCGGGCGGGCTGCGGGCGGAGGTTGCGGCGGAATGGGGGATGCGCCCCGGCACCATCGTCGCCGGTGGCGCGGGCGACGGGGCGGCGACGGCGGTCGGCGCGGGGTCGGTGGCGGAAGGCCAGGGCTTCGTGTCCATCGGCACATCGGGTGTGATCTTCAACCCGACGGCGCGGTTTCTGCCGGACCCGGACCGCGCGGTCCATGCCTTTTGCCATACGCTTCCCGATATGTGGTTGCAGATGGGGGTGATCCTGTCGGCCTCGGCCGCGCTGCAATGGCTGTCCTCGGTCCTGGGAGAAAAGCCCGCGGCCCTGACGGCGGCGCTTGGCCCCGATCTGCGG
>JAATGA010000371.1 GCA_015654855.1 Rhodobacterales bacterium | reverse complement strand
GGGCAGCGGGGCGATGCGCGCGACCGGCTCCAGCCCGGCGATACGGGGCGCGGCCTCGGCCGTGGCGGCGGCGCGGTTGGTCAGCACCGGCAGTCCCCGCGTCTCGCCGCCAAGCGGCGACAGGCGCGGCAGGTCGAGGCCCGCCACCTGCGCCAGAACGACCGGCGCGGCAGGGGCGACGGGCACCGGCGCGGCGGCGGGCGTCCCGCCGGGGCCGCCGACGGTCACCGCGCTGTCCACCACCTCAAAGGCCGGCAGCGCGGCAGCGCCATCCGGCGCCGGATCGTCGCGCCCTGCGAAATAGAACTGCTGGCGCAGGGAGGACTGATCCCAAGGGACCTGCGCGCCGCCGGTGGCGGTCTGCACCTCGTTGCGAACCTCGATCATCAGATCGGAAATGCTTTGCCCCGGTTCGGGGATGCGGCGGACGAGGGCGGCGGTGAACGGGCTGCCCCCCGTCCCGCCGTCCCAGGCCGGCGCGCCGGGCCGGGTGGCGAAGGCGACGAAAGTGCCCGCCCCGCCGTCGAACTGCGCCAGCCCCTGCCCCCCGGCCTCGACCCCCGCAGGCAGGGGATTGGTCCGGCAAGCGTCGAGAAACACGATCAGCTGCGCCGTCCCGCCCTTCAGCCGTGCGGCGATCGAATCCAGCGTCCAGGTCTGCGCGCGCGCGCTATCGGCGCTGTCTATCCGGGCCGAGATCGGCACCAGATGGTTCACCCCCTCCATCTGAAAGGCATGACCGGCATAGTAGAACAGCACGGCCTCCGCCCCTTCGGACTGCCGGGCGAAGGTGTCGAGCACGGCCTCGAACACCTCGGTCCCGACATCGGTCAGCAGCGTGACCTCGAAGCCCTCGGTGCGCAGGGTGCGGGCCATGGCATTGGCGTCGGCGACGGCATTGTTCAGGGGCGGCAGCGTATCGTAAGCGTCGTTGCCGACGACGAGCGCCAGACGGCGCGCGTCGGCGAACCCCGGCAGGGACGCAAGAAGCGTCAGGAAAAAAGCGGCCATAAGGCGCGCAATCCATGTCATCGCCAAACAACCTTGCAAAACAAACGCCCCCCTCGGCGAGGGGGATAATTCTGCGACTCTACCGCCTTTCCCGGAACCGCGCCACAAAAGCCTGCACTCGTCGCCCGGCGACGCGCGGCGATCCGCCGCAGGAGGTCAGGAACGGTTCGACGGGAGCGGGCAGATGAGCGTCGCGCGGATGGCGTGTAGGTTGCCGACGGCACCATGCTTGCCAGGATCGAATTGCCCGCATCCGGGCCTTGGCGTCGTCTTGCCATCGGATGCCGCGTTGCGGCCTGAAATGCGGGGGACCGCCGACCGCGCCGGGCGACGGATTGGCGAACAGCCAGCCTGGACACGCTCACCCCTCGAAAACCGCAGGGGTCCTGTCGCCCGACGTGCAGGACGCGCCTCTACGGCCCGTCGCCGAAAGTCGCGCCGACCGCCGCGCGCAGCGACAGGTGACGGTCGAACCGGCCGTCGCGCAGAAAGGCGATGGTCTGGGCGATGACCAGCGGGCTCAGCATCATGAAGGTATGGGTGACCGGCAGGGTGATGTGATCGGCCATCCCCGCAACCCGCGTGCTGGCGACCGAGACCTTGCCGTCGTCCACGCCCGGCAGCATCCGCGAATAGATCGGGTTCATCGAGCGGCTTCCGGCGATCACGCCGAGGTCGAAGTCGACCGGCGGCAGGCGACGCGGCACCGATCCCGTGCCGGTGCCCAGTTCCATCCCCGCCGGGCCGTTGATCCATTCGAACGCCTCGATCCCGCCGAGCGTATCGACGATCTCGGACCCCTGGTTCGGCGGGGCCAGCATCACCACCCGCCCCAGGTGATCCGGCCGGTGCGAGGCCAGCCACCAGCGCAGCAGGATGCCGCCCATCGAATGGGTGACGAAGCTCACCCGCGCGGCGCCGCAGGCCGCGACATCCGCGCCGACGCCATCCACGAGTTCACCGATCGGCGCCTTGGTCGAGGGATAGGTATGATTGATCACGCGATAGCCCCGCGCCCGCAACGCCACCTCCATCGCCAGAAGCGAATTGCCGCTGCGCGCGAGTCCATGCAGCAGCACCACGCATTCTCGCAGCGGGCCGGCGCGTTCGGGCGATTGCGCCGCTGCGCCCTGGACACCGAGGGCCAGAAGCCCCGCCGCCAGGCCCGCGCGCAGGCTGGACATCGACACCGCTCCGCGCCAGGCTCGGTCCTTATGACCCGCCCCATCCGTCTTGCCGTCCGCGCGCTGATCCTGCACGAGAACCGCCTGCTTCTGGTGAATGCCTGGGGCGGCGGGATCTCGGATCTGTGGTGCGCCCCGGGCGGCGGTGCCGAACCGCACAGCCCGCTGGGCGAAAACTTGATCCGCGAGATCTATGAGGAAACCGGGCTGACCGTCGCGGTGGGCGCGCCGGCGCTGATTAACGAATTCCACGATCCCGGCCGCGATTTTCATCAGACCGATGTCTACTTCCGTTGCGAAATCGTCAAGGGCCGGCTGGACCCCGACTGGCACGATCCCGAGGGGGTGGTGACCGAACGCCGCTTCTTTTCCCGAGAGGAAATGGAGGCGGGAAAGCTGCGCTTCAAGCCCGACAGCCTGCCCGCTGCCGCATGGGGCGACGCGCCGCTTTACGACCCGCTGGAGTTGATCGTGCGCTGAAACGCCCCGGATCGCGCGTCCGGCGCAGATTTTCGCGCGCCCCCGGAAGGCGTCGGCGCCCCCGCCGGGATCAGCGGCGACGGCTTTGCAGGGCCAGGGTCAGGCCGAAAACCAAGGCGGCCGCGAGGGCCGGCGTGGCGCTCGCACCTTTGGCGGGCGGTGTCAGCCCGGCCTCGGTCAGAAGCCCGCGCAGGGCACGCTCCATCTCGCCCGGACCGCCCGCGGCGGCGCGGTTCAGCGCCTCCAGCCGGGCGTCGTCCAGCGCCGCCAGCCGTTCGGCCAGCGGATCATCGGCCGGGCGTGGCCGGACCAGGGCCACAGCCAGCAGGACCAGCCCCACCGCCCCGATCCCCAACCCGATCATCAGCGAGGCGAAGAGCGTCCCCTGCGCCGCCGCGATCGCGATCCATGCCGCTGACAGCAGGAAACCCGCCGCGACGATCAGGCACAAGGCCGCCGCCGCGCCGAGGCCCGCCTTGCGCGCCGCGCCGCGGACGGAATGGCGAACCTGCGCCCGGGCGGAATGGATCAGCGCTTGCAGCAAGGCCTATCTCCGCGTCAGCAGCAGGCCGAGCACAAAGCCCACCCCGACCGCGATCCCCATCGAGGTCGCCGGGTTCTCGCGCACGGCGGTATCGGCCTCTTCCAGATAGTCCTGCGCGCGGGCCTTCAGCGCACCGCCTTGCGTCGAGGCGGCGCTATAGGCCCGGCGAGCACGGCCGCGCACATCATCGACCACATCCTCGCCCCGGGATTTCAGATCGGCGGCAAGGCCGCGCCCCTGTTCCTTCAGGTTGCCGGCCAGTTCTTCCAGTTGCGACTTCAGATCGGCGATCTGGGCGTTCAAATCCTCGATGGTCGAGTCCTTTTCGGTCTTCGGTTCACGCGCCATGGTTGGCTCCTTTTCCTCGGGACGTTTCGGGCGGCGCTTTCTTGCCGCCCCTGTGATCCAACGCGAAACCACCGCGCCGGGTTCCCTCACAATCAGCCCGAACCAATGGCGATGCGGGCAAGCTGAGACATCCGGGCCGAGAACTCGGTTTCGAAATCATGTTCCTGCGCATATCGCAGTGCCGCCTCCGCGTCGGCGGCCAACCGGTCGCGCCTGGCGGCATAGCCCGCCACCGCATCGGCAAGCGCCGCGACATCGCCCATCGGCACGACCCTGCCACCGCCCGAGGCCGCCTGCAAGGCGCGCCACATCCTGTTGTCATATCCCGCGACGGCCAGGCCGCAGCCCATCGCCTCGATATAGCTGCACGAAGGGTCGGACTGGCGGTGGCAGGACAGGAACAGATCGCCCCCCGAACGGAAGGCCGGGACCAGTTCGGTGTCGAAGGGCACCGGCGCGTGCAGACGGATGCGGTCTCCCAGCCCCTCGGCCGCGATGGCGCGGGCTATGCCGGGGGCGGCGGAGCCGTCGCCCCAGATGTCCAGCGTGAAGGCCACCCCACGCGCGATCAGCGCGCGGGCGACCGGCAACAGATCCTGCGCGCCCTTCATCGGCTCCAGCCGGCCGGAATGGACGATCCGCAGCGGCCCGCCCGCTGTCATATGCGCGGCACGCGCCCGCATTTCCGCCGGATCGGCCATGGCCGCGCGCCGCATCCGGCCGTCGAGATACATCAGGCAATCGCGCGACAGGCGGCGATAGGCCGCCTCGGCCGGCCAGCCGTTCGCCTGCAATCCGTCCGCCGCCCGGATCGCCGCCCGCCGCCGCCTCTCCTGCCCCAGCAGCCACAGGGCGGAACGCAGCTTGCGCAGCCCCGACCGGGTGCCGTCGAGGCGCAGGATCCTGAGACGGGTTTCCAAAGTGTATTCCACCGCATAGACCAGCCGCGCCCCGGCCGCCCGCACCATCGGTGCGAGGTCCAGCGTCTGATCCATATCGGCCGAGGCGAAGACCAGTCGCGCCCCCGCCAGGTGCCCGACCGTCAGCGCGACACCCGGCGGCAGCACCGTCAGGTCGAAGCCCGTCTCCTCCGGCCCAAGGTCGATGCCGAAGGGCAGCGCCCCGCCCTCCCACAATATGACGCGCATCCCGCCACCGGTCAGGGCGCGCCATTGCGCCACATGCAGCCGCATCCCCTCGACGAATTTTACGTCGAGCCGCAGCCGTCCGCCGGGCAGCAGTTGCACCGGGGCCGGCGCGATCATCAGAAGCCAGGGAGAGGGCACGCGATGGGATCCCGGATCGTTGCGGTGTTCAAAACGCAGCCTGCCACGACAGCGGGTGCCGCGACAGGCCGGATTGCCCATGCCCGACAAAGACGGCGGTATTAAGGAGGGCGGCACCGGCCCACACGGCTCTGCCATCAGCAAGGCACCGGGAACCCCGGGGCCGGGCAGGCCTGACCGGAGCACCGCGCCGGAAGTCAGCGTCCGCCGGAGATCGCCAGGGTCGAAATCGGCGCGCGCATCTTGCCGTTCGATCGGCGGACACCCCGCCTTCGCAAACGAAAAGGGGCGGCCCGAAGGCCGCCCCTTTCCCTGTCCCATGAAGGGCGCGGATCAGAAGTCCATGCCGCCCATGCCGCCGCCGGGCATCGCCGGAGCGGCGCCCTTGTCGGCCGGTTTGTCGGCGATCATCGCCTCGGTGGTGATCAGCAGCGAGGCGACCGACGCCGCGTTTTCCAGCGCGGTGCGGGCGACTTTCGCCGGGTCGATCACGCCGAACGCGAACATGTCGCCATATTCCTCGGTCTGAGCGTTGAAGCCGAAGGTGGTCGAGGTCGATTCGCGGATCTTGCCGGCCACGACAGCACCGTCGACGCCCGAGTTTTCCGAGATCTGACGCAGCGGCGCCTCAAGCGCGCGGCGGATGATGCCGATGCCGACATCCTGATCCGAGTTCGCGCCTTTCAGGCCTTCCAGCGACTTGGCCGCCTGAACCAGCGCCACGCCGCCACCGACGATCACGCCTTCCTGCACGGCCGCACGGGTCGCGTTCAGGGCGTCGTCAACGCGGTCCTTGCGCTCTTTCACTTCGACTTCGGTCGCACCGCCGACGCGGATCACCGCAACGCCGCCAGCCAGTTTGGCCACGCGCTCTTGCAGTTTTTCGCGGTCGTAGTCCGAGGTGGTTTCCTCGATCTGGGCACGGATCTGGGACACGCGCGCCTCGATCTCGGCCTTGTCGCCGGCGCCGTCGAGGATCGTGGTGTTGTCCTTGTTGATCGTCACTTTCTT
>JAATGA010000429.1 GCA_015654855.1 Rhodobacterales bacterium | reverse complement strand
GTCGCATATGCAACTCTGCATCGCCGCACCGACAGCTTGCGGCGATTGCGACATCGCCATGACGTGGCGGACGTGGACTTTCGCGCCCCGAGCGATTACATCTCGGACTTGCCGCAAGCCACGGATTCGGAGCATCGGCCGCCCATGACATCGCAGAAACGCTTTCACGCGCATCCCTTCGACGACGACAAGTTGAAGGAAGAATGAGGCATTTTCGGAGTGATCGGGGTTTCCGCCGCCGCGAACTTCGTCGCCCTCGGCCTGCACGCCTTGCAGCATCGCGGGCAGGAGGCGGGCGGCATCGTCAGCCATGACCCCGAACAGGGGTTCAACTCGGCGCGCCGTTTCGGCTATGTGCGCGACAATTTCACCAACGCCACGCTGATGCAGACGTTGCCCGGGCCGCTGGCCATCGGGCATGTGCGCTATTCGACGGCCAGGTCCAAAGGCTCGACCGCGATCCGCGACGTGCAGCCCTTCTTCGGCGAATTCGCCATGGGCGGCGCGGCCATCGCGCATAACGGCAACCTGACCAATGCCCATCAGCTGCGGCGCGAGCTGATCGAGCGGGGGTCGATCTTCCAGTCCTCGTCGGATTCGGAATGTATCATCCATCTGATGGCGCGCTCGATCCAGCGCAACATCGCCGAGCGGCTGAAGGATGCGCTGCGCCTGTGCGAGGGGGCTTTCGCCGTCATCGCCATGACCCGGACGAAGCTGCTGGGGGTGCGCTATCCGCTCGGCGTGCGCCCGCTGGTGCTGGGCAAGATCGGCGACGGCTATGCCCTGTCGTCCGAGACCTGCGCGCTCGACATCATCGGGGCCGAGTTCGTCCGCGAGATCGAACCAGGCGAGATGGTGGTGATCGAGGATGGCAAGATCATCTCGTCGCGGCCCTTTGGCCCGTCGAAAGGCCGTTTCTGCATCTTTGAACATGTCTATTTCAGCCGTCCCGATTCCATCATCGGCGGTCGCTCGGTCTATGAAACCCGCCGCCAGATCGGCGTGGAACTGGCTCGCGAGGCGCCGGTGGACGCCGATCTCGTCTGCCCGGTGCCGGATTCCGGCACGCCGGCGGCCATCGGCTTCGCGGCGGAATCGGGCATTCCCTTCGCGCTCGGCATCACCCGCAACCAGTATATGGGCCGGACCTTCATCGAGCCGACCGAGCAGATCCGCAACATGGGCGTGCGGCTGAAGCTGAACGTCAACCGCTCGCTGGTGCGAGGCAAACGGGTGATCCTCGTCGACGATTCGGTGGTGCGCGGGACCACCAGCCGCAAGATCAAGGATATGATCCTTGAGGCCGGCGCGGCCGAGGTCCATTTCCGCATCGCCTCGCCCCCGACCGCCTGGCCGTGCTTTTACGGTGTCGATACGCCGGAACGCTCGAAACTCCTGGCCGCGAATATGAGCGAGGATGAGATGCGCGACTGGATCGGCGTCGATTCCCTGCGGTTCATCACGCTCGACGGCCTTTACCGCGCGGCCGGAGAGGCCAATGGCCGCGATCCGAAGAACCCGCGCTATTGCGACGCCTGCTTCTCGGGCGAATATCCGATCGCGCCTTCGGACAAACTGGCCGAAGGGTTCGAGATGAAGACGGCGGCGGAATAAGAAGGGGGCTTTCCGCCCCCTCCCGGCCTGCGGCCAACTCACCCCCGAGGATATTTTTTCCAGGCTGATAATGCCGGGAAGGCGCTTTTGCCGTGTGTGGCGGGCCCCTTTCTTTTGCCTCTTCCTGTGGCGCTCTGCCGCCCGCCCCGGACCATTGCCCTTTCCGCCGCCTTCCCCTATCCCGGATCCCCGGGGCAGCCAGGAGATCCCGCATGACCGACCGTATCGCACTTGTGACCGGCGCCTCGCGCGGGCTTGTGGCGGCCATGGCCGAGCAACTGCGGCGCGGGGCTGGCATGTGGTCGCGGTGGCGCGGACCGTCGGCGGGCTGGAGGAACTCGACGACCGGGTCAAGGCGCTCGGGCTGCCGGGGGCGGGGGGCGTGACGCTCGCGCCGATGGATGTGACCAACGAGGATGCGATGCGCCATCTCTGCCGGTCGATCCACGACCGCTGGGGGCGTGCCGATCTTTGGGTCCATGCGGCGATCCATGTGCCGCCGCTCGCCCCGGCGGGGTCGGTCGATGGCAAGGATGCGGCGAAATCCATCGCGGTGAATATCGCGGCCACCGCCGCGCTGATCCCGCTGGTCGAACCGCTGCTGCTCGCAGCCCCCGGCGGCACGGCGATGTTCTTCGACGATCCGCGTATGGGGCAGAAGTTCTTCGGGCTTTACGCCGCGACCAAGGCGGCGCAGATCGCGCTGGCGCGGGCCTGGGCGGTCGAGGGCGAGAAGATCGGGCCACGCGTGCTGATCGAAACGCCGGCGCCGATGCCGACGGCGACGCGCGCCCGGTTCTTCCCTGGCGAGGATCGGGCGGGGCTGACCGACCCGCGTGCCGAGGCCGCGCGGCTGATCGGGCTGATCTGATCCCGGCCGGGCGCTGTCCCACCCGGGACGGCCGGGGTTCGATCCGTCTGCTGTGGGATTGGCCTTGCAGACCGTCGAAAAGCAAAAGGGCCGGGAAATCCCGGCCCGCTGTCTTTGGTCGGCCTGACGTGATCCGCGCTTATTTCGGCGCGATCATCATCACCATCTGGCGGCCTTCGAGCTTCGGCATCGCCTCGACCTTGCCGGCGGCCAGTTCGCCCACATCGGCCGCGACCCGGTTCAGCAGTTCCAGCCCGAGATCCTGGTGCGCCATTTCGCGGCCACGAAACCGCAAAGTGACCTTTACCTTGTCGCCCTCGCCCAGAAACTTCAGCACCGAGCGCATCTTGACATCGTAGTCGTGCTTGTCGGTGCCGGGGCGGAACTTGATCTCTTTGATCTCGATGATCTTCTGGTTCCGCCGGGTTTCGGCCTCGCGCTTTTGCTGTTCGTATTTTAACTTGCCGAAGTCCATGATCTTGCAGACCGGCGGTTCGGCGTTCGGCGAGATTTCCACGAGGTCCAGCCCTGCCTCTTCGGCCAGAGCGAGCGCCCGCGCAGGGGTGACCACACCGACGTTCTCGCCATCGGCGCCGATCAGGCGAATCTCGTTGGCGCGAATACGATCGTTGACGCGCGGTCCGGTTTCGCGTTGCGGCGGGGCGTTGTGGGGTCTGCGAGCTATGACAGTCATCCTTCGGCGATTTTGGTCGGGCGCAAGGTAATCCTGCATCGCGCCGGATTCAACCCGCATAAGGTGGTGTTACGGCGATGGGATACGCGCGGGGATCCTGCCCGCGAAGGGCCGCCGCCAGCGGATCCCGGGCGCGGGCGGCGGCGGACGACCGGCGACAGATCGCCGCGTTTCCGACGGCGGAGGAGCCTTCGCTTTCCTTTCCGGCGGGTTTCTGCCAGGACTGCGGGCCACCGGCGTCGGGTTTCAGGCGCAGGTATGGGAGAGTGTGTACATGAACAGAAACGTCATCATCGGCCTGGCAGTCATCGTGATTGCCGCTGGGGCCTGGTTCATCTTCGGCAACAAGAATGCCGAACGGACTGCAACCGAGGCTGCGCAAGAGGCGACCGATGCCGCGCAGACCGCGACCGGGGCAGCGGGTGACGCAGCGACCGCCGCCGGGGAGGCCGTGACGGCCGCCGGCGAAGCCGCGACCGCCGCTGCGGGCGATGCCGCCACCGCCGCGGGGGATGTCGCGCAGGATGCCGCGAATGCCGCCCAGGGTGCGGCCCAGACCGCGACCGAGGCCGCGGGCGATGCCGCCACGGCCGCGACTGAGGCGGCCGGTGCGGCCGCCACTGCCGCCGGGGACGCGGCGCAATCGGCCGCCACGGCGGCGAGCGATGTGGCCCAGGGCGCGGCGAATGCCGCGAACGAGGCCGCCGCCGCTGCGGCCGGCGCCGCGAGCGATGCGGCCACGGCTGCCGGCACGGCGGTGGACGATGCCGCCGCCGCCGCGGGTGCCGCGATCGGCTCGATCGCCGCCCCGACGCTCAGCGCCGAGGACAGCGCCGCGCTGACCGTGGCGGGCTTCGATCCGGTGAAGGTGAAGGGGCTTGTCGACGCCTCGCCGCTGGATGCCGCGACCAAAGGCTCGCTGAAGGCTGTGGTCGATCAGGCCGCGTCGAACCCGGCCATTGTCGAGGCGACGCTGACCACGGTGAAGACCGCGCTTGGCGTGCAGCCGTAAGGGCGGGCGGCGCGGGGGCTTCCCGCGCCCTTGCTGTGACGAAAAAGGAAAGGCGCGCCGGATGGCGCGCCTTTTCGCATTTCGGGGTGCCGGCCTCGGGGTGCCGGTTGGCGGGGCCGATGTGCCGCGACGCCATATCGGCCAGCGCGGCAGTCGGCCCGGGGAGAGGGGGCGTCCGCCCCCCTGGCCCTCAGATCCCGTCGCCGACGAAAGCCTTTTCGACCACGAATTCCTTCGGCTCGCTGTTCGCGCCCTCGCGCAGGCCGAAGCCCTCAAGCACCGCCATCACATCCTTGTTGAAGGCGAGGCTGCCGCAGACCATGGCGCGGTCGGTTTCCGGGTGCATCCGTTCGATCCCGAGGTCCTCGAACACCTTGCCGGACACGAGGTTGTCGGTGATCCGCCCCATGGTCGGGAAATCCTCGCGCGTGGTGGTGGGGTAGTAAAGCAGCTTGCCCTCCACCAGTTCGCCGATCAGCGGATCTTCCTTCAGGCTTTCGACCAGTTCGCGACCATAGGTCAGTTCCTCGACCGTGCGGCAGGTGTGCATCATCACCACCTGGTCGTATTTTTCGTAGGTCTCCGGCTCGCGCATCAGGCTCGCGAAGGGGGCGAGGCCGGTCCCCGTGGCCAGGAACCAGATCCGCTTGCCCGGCAGCAGCGCGTCATGCACCAGGGTGCCCACGGGTTTCGGGCGCAGGATGATCTCATCCCCGACCTTGATATGCTGGAG
>JAATGA010000354.1 GCA_015654855.1 Rhodobacterales bacterium | reverse complement strand
CCCGGCAGACCCTGATCTGCGGTTTCGGGAAAGGGCGTCGAATACATCGCATGATGGGCGTAGCTGCCTTCGAGCGGCGAAAACTCCGGTGCGCGGCCGACCTCGCCCAGACGGCAACAGGCGGGGATCAGCAGAAGCGCGATGAGCGGCGATGTCCTCATGGCATCCCCCCCGTGGTTTCCGGTCCGACAGTCACCCGCCCGTCCACAGCGACCCGCCCGGTGACCGTGGCGCGCGAGCCGATATTCATCACACGCAACGCTTCGCCCGCGCGGGCACGGGCAAGGGCGCGGCCCTCGGCATGGATGGTCAGCGCGCCGTTGCGGTAGACGAGCGCGACCACCTGGTTGCGTTCGACCAGCGCCGGCGGATCCAGATCGGCGGCCAGCACCGGCCGTCCGGGATAGATCGCCACGCGGGTCTCCATACCGGCCGCCGCCGCCGGGTCGGTCAGGGCGCCGGGGATCTCGGCTTCAACCAGGGTCACATCTTCTGGTCCGATCAGGCTTTGCGCCTTGATCATCCGGGTCGCGACCAGGGCATCGGCCATGGCAGGCCCCGACAGCAGAAGCAAACACAGCCGCCACATCAGCTCACCTGCACGGTTGCGGCCAGCATGTCGTCGGCGGCGGTGATGACCTTGGCGTTCAGCTCATATCCGCGCTGCGCCTTGATCAGTTCGGTGACCTCGCGCACGGCATCGACGCTGCTTTCCTCCAGATAGCCCTGCCGCAGCGTGCCGAGTCCGTCGACCCCAGGTTCGCCCACAAGCGGTGCGCCGGAAGCCGGGGTCTCCAGAAAGAGGTTCGAGCCGACCGCCTCCAGCCCCTTTTCATTGGAGAACCCGGCGAGGGTGATCTGGCCCAGAAGCTCCGGCTCCACCGCATCGGTGAAGTAGGCATAGACCTCGCCGGCGGCGTTGATCGACAGGCTCGTCGCATCGGTCGGGATGGTGATGCCCGGCACGACGGTATGGCCGTCGGCAGTGACGATCAGTCCGTCGCCGGTGCGTTTCAGCGCGCCGTCGCGGGTATAGGCCGAGGCGCCCGAGGGCAGCGTGACTTCGATATACCCCCTCCCCTCGATCGCGACATCGAGATCGCCGCCGGTCTGGGCCAGCGCGCCCTGCGACAGCACCAGCGAGACCGAGGCGGCGCGGACGCCGAAACCAACCTGGACGCCCGTCGGCAGCATGGTGCCGTCCTGGGCCGAAACCGTGCCGGGGCGGGCCACCTGCTGATAATGCAGGTCGGCGAAATCGGCGCGGCGGGCGTTGTAGCCGGTGGTCGACATGTTCGCCATGTTGTTCGAAATCACGTCGACGCGCATCTGCTGCGCGCTCATGCCGGTGGCAGCGATCTGAAGCGCTTTCATACCTGTCTCCTATCGACCAAGGGTGTCGACGACGCTGCGGATGCGGTCGTCCTCGCTTTGCAGGAAGGTCTGGCCGAGTTCATAGGCGCGCTGCACCTCCATCATCCGCGAGATCTCGGCCAGCGGCCGGACGTTGCTTTCCTCCAGAAAGCCCTGGCGGATAGCGGCGGCGTCGGAGGCGGGCTCCACGCCGTCGGCGGAAAACAGCGTGCCGCGCTGGTGTTGCAGGCTCAGCGGATCGGTCGGCAGCCACAGGCCGATCCGGGCGAGGGACACGCCACCCGCCGATACCGTGCCGTCCGCGGCCACCGCCACGGGGCCGGCATTGGCGGGCACGAAGACCGGTGCGCCACCGGCATCCAGCAACTGGTATCCATCGGGGGTGACGAGTTCGCCGGTCTCGTTCGGGGTGAAGGCGCCGGCGCGGGTCAGACGCTGGCCGCCGGGCGTTTCCACGAGGAAAAAGCCCGCCCCGTCGATGGCCAGGTCGAAGGGTGCGCCGGTCTGGCTGAACCCGGCCTGGCTCTGATCCACCAGGCGGGCATTGCCGCGCGCCATCGACAGCGAGGGCGCATCTTCCATCCGGGCGACGAATTCGGAAAACACCACGCCCTCTCGCCGGAAGCCGGTGGTCGAGGTATTGGCGATGTTGTTGGCGATCACGCCCATTTCGCGCATCAGCCCCGATTGCCGGGTCAATGCGGTATATCCTGCGGCATCCATGTCAGCCCCCGGCGATCAGCGGCACCAGCCGCGTCGTGAAGAAATCTACGAGCGTCGCGGTCATGAAGCTCATCGTCACCCAGAAGACGGCCAGCATCGCGCCCACCTTGGGCACGAAGGTCAGCGTCGTTTCCTGGACCGAAGTCAGCGCCTGGAAGAGGCCGATCACCACTCCGGCCACCAGCGCCACGGCCAGCAGAGGGGCCGAGATGCGGACCGCGATCCACAGCCCCTGTCGCATCACGTCGAAGATCAGCGCCTCGCCCAGCATCGGCTTACACCGCCATCCGCATCAGTTCCTGGTAGGCCTCGACCACCTTGTCGCGCACGGTCGTCACCGTCTCGACCGCCATCTGCGTCGAGGCGAGCGCCTGGACGAGGGCATGGGGATCAGCGCCGCCGGTCATTGCGGCGCGGGCGGTGGCCTCGCCATTTTCCAGCGTTTCGGCGAAGCTTTCGATCCAGCGCACCGCGCCGGAGGGGTTGCCGCCTTCGGCCAGGGGCGCTGCGGCGACACGCGCCTTTTCATAGCCTTGGGAGGCGAGTGTGGGGGTGATATCCATGCGGGATCTCCTATCGGCGCAAGAGCTCGAACAGGCCTTGCGTCATCTGCCGGGCCTGATCGAACATTCGGAGGTTCGCCTCGTAGCTGCGCTGCGCCTCGCGCGCGTCGGCGATTTCGATGACGAGATCGACATTCGATCCGTCGTAATATCCGCCGTCATCGGCCAGCGGATGCCCCGGGTCGTAAATGCGCTGCAACTCCTCACGCCCCAGACGGATGCGCCCCGGCTCGACCGTGCCGTCGACGGCCTGTTCGAAGCTCAGCGTCTTGCGGTGATAGCCGGGGGTGTCGGCGTTGGCGATATTCTCGGAGACATGGCGCAGGCGCATCGCCTGTGCCTCCATCCCCGAGGCGGCGGCGGAAAGGGCGGTGGAAAGATCGCTCATCCCCGCCCCCTACCGCGACCGGCCAAGGCTGGCGCGCAGGATGTCCGACGTGTTGGAATAGACGGCCAGCGCCATGTCGTGGCTTTGCCGCGCATCGGTGGCCGCGACCATCTGCCCTTCGAGTGAGACGGTGTTGCCATCGGGCGAGGGGTCGCCCGCGGATTGCCGGGCCAGGGGCGTGCCTGTGGCCGCGTCGGTCAGATGGCCGGGGCGGGTGGCTTTCATCCCCTCTCCGCCCTGCCAGACCTCGGCGAAATCCGGCAATTCCATTGCCTTGTAGCCGGGCGTGTCGGCATTCGCGATATTCTGCGCGATAAGGCCCATTCGGGCCCCCGCATGGGAAGCGAGTGCATTCGCCATGCGGGTGAGTTCAAGTTCTTCGAACACCGGGGCTTCTCCCTCGATCACCTTCACCGAGGCTTAAGGCTGATTCCTTTAGAACGGGTTGACGTGAACGAAGGGAGACCGGAATGGCCGGAATTTTCGACGCGCTGCGGGCCGAGGTCGCGCAGGTGCCGGTGGTGACGCGGATCGGGCGGGTTGCCGAACTCGCGCGCGGGACGCTGCGGGTGACGGGGCTGGAGCGCGCCGCATTGCTGGGCGACCGGGTGGAGATCGGCGCCATGGGGGGCGAGGTTCTGCGGCTCGGCCCGGATGGGGCGGTCGTGCTGCCCGACTGGTCGGCGGAGGGCCTCGCCATCGAGGCCGAGGTCGAGTTGACGGGGCCGGCGGAGATCGCGCCCGACGATGGCTGGATCGGGCGGATCGTGGATCCCTATGGCCGGCCGCTGGATGGCCGACCGCTGCTGAGGGGACCGAACGCGCGCCCCTTGCGCGCGCCCGCGCCGATGGCCGCGACCCGCAAGCGGATGGAAGGGCGGATGGAAACCGGCGTCGCGGTCTTCGACACGATGCTGCCGCTGGTCCGGGGGCAGAGGATCGGGCTTTTCGCCGGGTCCGGTGTCGGAAAATCCAGCCTGCTGGCGAAATTCGCGCGCCGGGTGGCGGCGGATGTGGTGGTCATCGGCCTTGTCGGCGAGCGCGGGCGCGAGCTGCGCGAATTCACCGAAAAGGTGCTGGGGCCGGAAGGGATGGCGCGCTCGGTCGTCGTCACCGCGACCTCGGACCGCTCGGCCCTGGAGCGGCGGCGCTGTGCCTGGGCGGCGATGGCGGTGGCCGAGCATTTCCGCGACCAGGGGCGGCAGGTGCTGCTGCTGATCGATTCGATCACCCGGTTTGCCGACGCCCATCGCGAGGTCGCGCTGGCCGGCGGGGAAGAGGCGGCCTTGCGCGGCTATCCCCCCTCGGTCGCGCATCAGATCATGGCGCTGGCCGAACGCGCCGGGCCTGGGCCGGAGGGGGCTGGCGACATCACGGCGATCTTTTCGGTCCTCGTCGCGGGGTCGGATATGGAGGAGCCGGTGGCCGACGTCCTGCGCGGGGTGCTCGACGGCCATGTGGTGATGGACCGTCGGATCGCGGAGCGCGGGCGCTTTCCGGCGATCGACCTGTTGCGGTCGGTGTCGCGCAGCCTGCCCGATGCCGCGACTACGGAGGAAAACGCCCTGATCGCCGAGGCGCGCAAGCTGCTTGGTGCCTGGGACCGGGCCGAGATGATGATCCAGGCCGGGCTTTACGTCAAAGGCTCGGACCCGCTGGTCGATGCGGCGATCCGGGTCTGGCCCTCGCTCGACGGGTTCCTGGCCGAGGATGCACCGATTGACGGGATCGCGGGCAGCTTCCGCCGGCTGCGGACCTGTCTGGCCTGAGGTCAAAGCCCCTCGGTCAGGCGTGCCACATGGTCGAGCAGGTGCAGATCTGTCTCGATCAGCAGGCCATGCGCCCGCAGCCGGGCCAGCATCTGTGGCGTCGCGGTCTGGGTTTCGGCATAGAAACGGCCGATCTCATCCGGTGTCGCCAGCTTCGCCCAGGCGAAAAGCTCGGGCTTGCCGATATAGGCCCCCCGGTCGAGGCGGAAGGGCAGGCGCGACAGCCAGTCCTCGCGGTCCTGGGCATGGAAATGCAGAAGCTCCAGATCCGGGTGGAAGGGCACGCCGGTCACCCGCCTGCCGTTCAGGATCGCGCCGTGGATGCGCGGCTCGAACCCCGGCACGCCGGTGCGGAAGAAACATTTGCCCGCCGCATGGCTCAGCACCCCCTGGGGGAAGAGGTGGGCGTAGTCGCCGAAGACCTCAGCCCGGATGCGGGCAAGGGCGGCCCCGGCCATCGGGCCGCGAAAGGCACGGGCGGTGAAAATATCGTCGGGCAAGGCCTGGTCGTGCAGCGCCTCCCACGGCCGGGCGCGGACGATCAGCGCATCGTCCTGCGCCTTGTCGAGGATCTGGCCAATCGGGCGGCGGGGCAGCAGGAACTCGTCTGCGTCGATATGGGCGATCCAGGGCAGCGGTGCCTGATTGCACAGGCGGTGGATATTGCTGCTTTGCCGGTTCTGGTGCTTGTCAGGGCGGCGGCCTGCCGTGTCTTTCCACCAGGCGTCATCACAGCGGATGGCGGTGACTTGGGGCAGGGCCGCGACAAGATCGGCCGCCGGGTCCTCAGGATCGTCGAAATGCAGCCAGATCCGCGCCGGTCCCAGCGAAAGGTGCCAGGCGACGAAGGCCAGCACCCGGTCGGGCGGGGCTTTCAGCGTCGTGCAGATGCCCCAGTCCACTAAAACACCGCCAGCAGCAGCGACCAGAGGGCAAGGACCGCGACGACCAGCCCCCAGGTCCGCCACAGGGCGCGGACGGCGGCGTCGATCTCGTCCGGGCCGATCTCGCGCCGTCCCTCGGGCCAGACCCAGGGGTAATCGGTCATCTGCCCGTTATAGCTGCGCGGCCCGGCCACGGCCACGTCGAGCACCGGCGCCAGAACCGATTCGGGCCAGCCCGCATTGGGCGAGCGGTGTTTCGGCGCATCGCGCAGCACCGGGGCCGGATCGAACCAGCCATTGGCGAGGCCGATCAGAGCCGCCGTCAGGCGCGCCGGGATCAGGTTCAGCAGATCGTCGAACCGCGCGGCGGCCTGGCCGAATTGTTCATGCCGGGGGGTGCGATGGCCGATGATGCTGTCGGCGGTATTGGTCACCTTATAAAGCAGCAGCCCGGGCAGGCCGAGGATCAGGAACCAGAAGGCCGGGGCGATCACCCCGTCGCTGAGGTTCTCGGCAGCGCTCTCGATGGCGCCGCGCGCGCAGGCGGATTCGTCCATCGGCCCGGTGTCGCGCCCGACGATCATCGCCACCGCCCGCTTGCCGTCGCTGAGCGACCGGCGCAGCCCGTCGCCCACCGCCTGGACATGATCGCAAAGGCTGCGTTGCGCGATCAGGATGGCGGCCAGCGCCACCTCGATCAGGCCGAAATCGGGGATTGCGGCCAGGGCCATGCCGACCAGAACCGCACCGACCGCCAGAACGGCCATGACAGCGACGCCCTTGGCCCGCCGGTGATCGCCCCGGTTGAATCGCGCATCGCACCAGGAAATCGCCCGACCGATCAGCACCACGGGATGGGGGACGCGCGACCAAAGCGCCTTTGGCTCGCCGAACACCGCGTCGATCAGCAGGGCCAGAAGCAGGGCGGTCGGGTGCATCGCGGTCTCTCGGTCTGTCGGTGGCACTATCGCGCCGGGTCCGGGCTTTGCCAAGGCCCCGGCCAGACCCGTCGTCTCGCCGCACCCCGCAATGCCGTGCCGGGGCGGGCACAATGTCGCGCAACCGCCACGTTCCGGGCCTATTGTCTTGATTTTAAGCCGGAAGGCCCCACACTGACCACGAGGAGGGTGCGCCATGCTGGAATTTCTGCCCGACTATCTGCGCGAGGGGCTGGAACATGCCCGCAAACGCCAGGCGCGGCGGCGGTCGCGGCTGCATGTCCAGGTGGGTGACGCGGTATTCCCGATCCTGCGGATGTGGGCGGGGGGCTTCGCGCTGGACGGCGCACTCTCGCCCCGACTGCGCGGGCTTGTCGATGTCTACGACGGGCCACGCCATATCCTGCATTGCCTGATCATCGCCTCGGACGCCGACGGGGGCGAGATCATGTGCGAGTTCAAGCAAAGCTCGCCCGCCGGCGACCGCCCTCCGGTCGATTTCTGGCGCGGGGATGAGGGACCAGCCGGTTATCTGACCCGGGACTGAGGCCTGCGCCGGGCGGCCCGACCGGGTACAAAGGGTGCGCGACCCTTGCCCGGGTCACGTTTCGCAGGCGTTTCGCGCAATCTTGTGTATTTTTCGCGCGGCAGTCTGGAACATTCTTCCGCAGAAGTGTAACGAGGGCCGGCCCGCGCCCCGTCCCTGACATGGCAATGGCACAAGTTTCAGCAAATCGGGAACTCCGACCATGCCAGCCTATCGCTCTCGCACCACCACGCACGGCCGCAACATGGCGGGGGCCCGCGGCCTCTGGCGCGCGACCGGCATGAAGGACAGCGACTTCGGCAAGCCGATCATCGCCATCGTCAATTCGTTCACCCAGTTCGTGCCGGGCCACGTCCATCTGAAGGACCTGGGCCAGATGGTCGCGCGCGAGGTCGAGGCGGCGGGCGGCGTCGCGAAAGAGTTCAACACCATCGCGGTCGACGACGGCATCGCCATGGGCCATGACGGGATGCTCTACTCCCTGCCCTCGCGCGAGATCATCGCCGACTCTGTCGAATATATGGTCAACGCCCATTGCGCCGATGCGATGGTGTGCATTTCCAACTGCGACAAGATCACGCCCGGAATGCTGATGGCGGCGATGCGGCTGAACATCCCGGCGATCTTCGTCTCGGGCGGACCGATGGAGGCGGGCAAGGTCACGCTCGGCGACGGGCGCAAGGTCAGCCTCGATCTGGTGGACGCCATGGTCGCGGCGGCGGATGACAGGGTTTCCGACGCCGATCTGGCCGTCATCGAACAGGGGGCCTGCCCGACCTGCGGTTCGTGCTCGGGCATGTTCACGGCGAATTCGATGAACTGCCTGGCCGAGGCCCTGGGGCTGGCATTGCCGGGCAACGGGTCCACACTCGCCACCCATGCCTTCCGCAAGGGGCTGTTCCTGAAATCGGGCCGGATGATCGTCGAACTGGCGCGTCGGTATTATGAACTGGACGATACCACCGTTCTGCCCCGCACCATCGCCAGCCGCGCGGCCTTCGACAATGCCATGGCGCTCGACATCGCCATGGGCGGGTCGACCAACACCGTGCTGCACCTGCTCGCCATCGCGCGCGAGGGCGGGGTGGATTTCAGCATGGACGACATCGACGCGCTTTCGCGCCGGGTGCCCTGCCTGTGCAAGGTCGCACCGAACGTCGCCGGCGTGCATATGGAGGATGTCCACCGCGCGGGCGGGATCATGGGCATCCTGGGCGAGCTGGACCGCGCCGGGCTGATCCGTCGCGACTGCCCGACCGTGCATTCCGAAACCCTGGGCGAGGCTCTGGCGGCCTGGGACATCGCCGTGACCAACAACCCGGAGGCGCGCGAGTTGTATCTCGCCGCGCCAGGCGGGGTGCCGACCCAGACGGCGTTCTCGCAATCCTCGCTGTGGCCGGACCTAGATACCGACAGGGAAAAGGGCGTGATCCGGTCCGCCACCACGCCCTTCTCGAAAGAGGGCGGGATCGCAGTGCTGAAGGGCAATGTCGCGCTCGACGGCTGCATCGTGAAGACGGCGGGGGTGGACGAATCGATCCTGAAATTCACCGGCCCGGCCGTGGTCTTCGAAAGCCAGGACGCGGCGGTGAAGGGCATCCTGAACAAGGGCGTCAAAGCCGGCGATGTCGTGGTCATCCGCTACGAAGGGCCGAAGGGCGGGCCGGGGATGCAGGAAATGCTGTATCCGACCAGCTATCTGAAATCCCGGGGCCTGGGCAAGGTCTGCGCGCTGATCACCGACGGGCGGTTCTCGGGCGGCACCTCTGGCCTGTCGATCGGCCATGTCAGCCCCGAGGCGGCGGCGGGCGGGGCCATCGGCCTGGTGCGCGACGGCGATCTGATCGATATCGACATCCCGAATCGGACGATTTCCCTCGCCGTGCCCGAGGCGGAACTGACCGCGCGCCGGGCCGAACAGGACCGGCTCGGCTGGAAACCCGCGCAGCCGCGTAAGCGCAACGTCTCGACCGCGCTGAAGGCCTATGCCGCCTTCGCATCTTCCGCAGACAAGGGGGCCGTGCGCGTCCTGCCGGAATAGGCGCGGGGAGAGTCCCGGCACGAACCGAACGGCCATCTGACCATGTTGGCCCCGCCGGAAGAGGCGTGGGGGATCCCGCGTTCCGCCGGCCCGCGACAGGGGCGTCCGAAAGGGCGCCCCTTCGGCGTTTTGGCGGTCCGTCATGCGGATGAAGTCATTCTGTCGCAGCCTCGCCCCGGTATTTGGCCGTCTGACGGCTATGCCCGGCGCGGGTTTCGTGGAACCCTTTGCGGGAGCCAGACGTTGAAACCGCAACCGGCGGGCGTTCCGCCGACCTGACAGGAGATAAGAATGTCCGATCTGATCGTCGTGTCCTTCCCCGATGAGACCACCGCCTTCGAGTTGCGCGCCGAGCTGGCGAAGTTGCAGCGGGAATATCTGCTCGATGTCGAGGATATCGTGGTCGCCACCCGTGGCGAGGATGGCAAGGTCCGGCTGCATCAGGCGGTCGATCTGACGCTTGCCGGGGCGGCCTCGGGCTCGTTCTGGGGGCTGCTGGTCGGCGTGCTGTTCCTGAACCCGTTGCTTGGCGTCGCGGCCGGGGCCGGGGCGGGCGCGCTGGCCGGCGCGCTCAGCGATGTGGGGATCAACGACGCTTTCATCAAAGAGGTCGGCGAGACGCTGACTCCCGGTTCCTCGGCGGTTTTCGTTCTGCTGCGCAAGGTGACGGGCGACAAGGTGCTGGAGCGGCTGTCGGCCTTCGCCGGCAAGGGCAAGGTCCTGCAATCCTCGCTGACCGAGGAGCAGGAAGCAAAGCTGCGCTCCGCGCTGGAAGGCGACGTAGCGACACCCCCCGCGCCCGCGGCCTGAGCTTTGGCGTCCTCGCCCTTCATGTCAGCCTCCGGGTCGCGATCCGGGGGGTGACGTGCCCGACAGCGGCGCGGCCGGCTTGACCGGCGGGGGCGGCCAGGTCTAGCTGCACGCATGGCAGACCCGTCCACCCCGCCGAAAAAGCCGCGCAAGCCGCGCGAGAAAAAACCTGTGCCCGCCCCCCGGGCGGCCCGGCGGTCGCCTGGCCGGCGCATCGCCCGCTGGTTTCTGGCCGGCATCGGCGGCTGCGCGGGCTTCGCCGCCTTTCTGATCCTGCTTTTCAGCTTCGTGAACCCGCCGACCAACATGTATCAGATGGGCGAGGCGGTCCGCCTCGGCTCCATCCGGCGCGAATGGGTGGACTGGGACCGCATCGCGCCCGTCGCCGGCCGGTCGGTCGTCGCCGCAGAGGATGCGAATTTCTGCCTGCACTGGGGGTTCGACATGGCGGCGATCCGCGCCGCGGTGGCGGATGGCGGCAATCGCGGCGCCTCGACCATCACGCAGCAGGTGGTGAAGAACGTCTTCCTCTGGCAGGGGCGAAGCTGGATCCGCAAGGCGGCCGAGGCGGTGCTGACACCGGCGGTGGAGCTTGTCTGGTCGAAGCAGCGCATTCTCGAAGTCTATCTGAACGTCGCCGAATTCGGCGAGGGCGTCTTCGGCATCGAGGCGGCGGCGCAGGAATATTTCGGCGTGCCGGCGGCAAAGCTGACCGCGCAACAGGCCGCGCGGCTGGCGGCGGTGTTGCCCGACCCCAAGGGGCGCAACGCGGCAAAGCCCGGACCCTTCGTGCGCAAACGCGGCGGCCAGGTCATGTCGGGGGCCGAGACCATCCGCCTCGATGGCCGCGCCGCATGTTTCGAGGGCAGGAACTGACCGACAGACCCGGACGGCGGTTGAACTCCGCCCCTTGGCGGGGCATTGAGGGGGTGGTCGCGTATTGCCAGGTTTGTCATGATCCGCCTTTACCACTTCCCGCTGTCGCCCTTTTGCCGCAAGGTCCGCCTGACGCTGGCGGAAAAGAAGCTGGACGTGGAGCTGCTGGAAGAGAGGTATTGGGAACCATCGCCCGATTTCCTGCGCCGCAACCCCGCCGGCAAGGTGCCGGTCCTGCGTCTCGACAACCGGGTCCTGGCCGAAAGCCAGGCGATCTGCGAATACCTGGACGAAATCCACCCCTCGCCGCCGCTGATGCCGCGCGATCCCGACGGGCGGTACGAGGTGCGCAGGCTCTGCGCCTGGTTCGACGACAAGTTCCAGAACGAAGTCACCTCGAAGCTGCTGTATGAGCGGGTGAACAAAAAGGTCATGGGCCAGGGCTACCCGGATTCGCGCAACGTCAAATACGGTGCGACCCAGATCAAATATCACCTCGACTACATGGGCTGGCTGCTGGAACAGCGCCGGTGGCTCGCGGGCAACGATCTGACGCTGGCCGATTTCGCCGCCGCGGCGCATCTGTCCTGTCTGGACTATATCTCGGACGTGGACTGGCACCGCAACGCGATGGTCAAGGACTGGTATGCCAAGATCAAGTCGCGCCCGTGTTTCCGCACGCTGCTGCGCGATCAGGTGCCGGGGTTCCTGCCGCCCGCGCATTACGCCGATCTGGATTTCTGAGCGGCGGGCCGCCGGGGGCCAGCCCCCGGACCCCCGGGATATTTCTGCCGGGATGAAGAGGATAACAGTGTCCGCTTCGCTGAAGGAGCGTCTGGTCGCCCGCGCCCGGGAGGAGGGATTCTCCGGGACGGGCATCTGCGCGCCCGATGCTGTGCCCGAGGCGGCGGGACGGCTGGCGCGTTTCGTCGAAGAGGGGCGGCACGGCCAGATGTCCTGGATGGCCGAACGGATGGAGTGGCGCGGCGCGGCGGCGGCTTTGTGGCCCGAGGCGCGGTCGGTCGTCATGCTGGCCGAAGTCTATACGCCGGAAACGGATCCGCGCGAGGCGTTGAAGGCACGTGATCGCGGGGCCGTTTCGGTCTATGCCCAGGGCAAGGATTACCACGATCTGGTCAAAAGGCGGCTGAAGCGGCTGGGGCGCTGGTTGCTGGACGAGGCGCGGCGGGACGGGATCGAAGGGGCCGGGATAAAGGTCTTCGTCGACACCGCGCCGGTGATGGAAAAACCCCTCGCGCAGGCGGCGGGTCTGGGCTGGCAGGGCAAGCACACAAACCTTTTGTCCCGCGACCTGGGATCCTGGTTCTTTCTCGGTTCGATCTTCACCACGCTGGATCTGCCGAAGGATAAGGCCGAAGTCGACCATTGCGGGTCCTGCCGCGCCTGTCTGGACGCCTGCCCGACGGCGGCCTTTCCGGCGCCGGGGCAACTCGATGCGCGGCGCTGCATTTCCTATCTGACGATCGAGCATCGCGGCCCGGTGGACGAGGGGTTACGGGGGCTGATGGGCAACCGCATCTACGGCTGCGACGATTGCCTCGCCGCCTGCCCATGGAACAAATTCGCAGTCGAAGCGCGCGAGATCGGCTATGCCGCGCGGGTGGGCAATCCGCCTTTGGCCGAACTGGCGGCGCTGGATGACGCGGCCTTTCGCGCGCGGTTTTCAGGCAGCCCTATCAAGCGGATCGGGCGGGACCGGATGGTGCGCAACGTGCTTTACGCCATCGGCAATTCCGCCGACCCCGCGCTGCTGTCGGTGGCCCTGGGCCTGAAAGGCGATGCCGACCCCGCCGTCGCGGATGCCGCGCGGTGGGCTGCCGCGCGGCTGGACGCTATCTGACGATCAGGTAAACCGCATCCATATCCTGGTTTTGCAGCTTTAGCTGCGGGAAGCCCGCAAGCTCGACGCTCCCGACCCCGGCGGGCAGCGAGTTGTTGATGCGGATCATCGTGCCATAGGCCGTCGAGGCGGCGTAATAACCGCTGATCACCACCGCATGGGCCCCGCCGGCGATCCAGGACCCGATCAGGATCGCAGGACCCCGCCGCAAATGCGCCTCGATCCCCTGGATCGACGGCGGCAGCACCGGCAAAAGCCGCATCCCCAGCGAGGCGGCATAGGCCGCGACATTAGCATTGCCGGCCAGCAAACCACCGAAGCCGGCGCCGGGCGTCGGATCGAACTGCGCGGCGCCCGGCAGAGAGCTTGACAGCCGTCCGCTCGCCAGCCCGCCCGCCACCACCCAGCAGGACATGGCGGTGTTCTGGCCGATGCGCTGCACCGGCCACTGGATCTCGGTTTTCAGGCCAAGCGCCGCCCATGTGGTGGAATCGCAGATGCCGATGTTGCGCAGCCGCCCCAGGCCGCCGGCATAGCCCTGCTGGAACCGGGTCAGCGCCGCATGGGTCAAGGGCCCGAAACGCGCATCCTCGGTCAGTCTCGGGTTGGGGGTGGTCATATTGAGAAGCCGCTGGAGGTAGCGGACTTCGGGATCGCGACTCCCTAAGCGAAGGGTGATCATCGAATGCTCCTGAAAAGAATGTCGGGAAGAAGGGAAAGCGACGGGAAAGGCCGAACGGAAAATAATGCGCCGGACTCGCCTCCGGCCATGAAGAGTTTGTCACCGCGCCGGATTTCGATCAATGGAATTGGCGCGGCGCGGCGCGAAACCGCGGCGTGTTTGCGAGCGGTGGCGGAAACGGGTTCGGAAACGGCGCGATTCGTGTTAGCTTCGATCCAGGGCACATTCGGAGGAGGACGACATGACCCGTCACGTCACCGATCAGAACAAAGGCCACAGCGTGTCGCGCATCCGCCGCTTCGCCGAAGTGGAGCGGCGTCAGGGATCCGAAGGCGCGCATCCTGCGGTCAGGGCGGTGGTTGCCCGACCCGCCGCCGCGTCGGGCCGCCGCGTCGTGGAATTCGCAAGGATCGCCCGGGGCCGCCTGGCCTGACGGGTGTGCGTCCGCCCCTTATCAGAGGGCGGACAGGCACGGGCTCGTGCCGCGAAAGGGGAAGCCGGCGCCCGCTACCCGTCTTCCCCTTTCTGCTGCGGCGCTTGCAGGATGTGGTCGCGCAACGCCATCACCTGCCGTTGCAGCGCGACCAGATCACCCGGAGCCAGGCCCGTCGCGGCAAGGATGCAGGCCGGAACATGCGCCGCCCGCCCCTGCATCTCGCGCCCCCGGTCGGTCAGCGTGACGATCACCTGCCGTTCGTCCCCGGTGGCGCGGGTGCGGGCGAGCAGCCCGGCCGCCTCCATCCGTTTGAACAGCGGGGTCAGCGTGTTCGATTCCAGCATCAACTGCTGGCCAAGCCGTCCGACCGTCTGCCCGTCCTAGGCCCAAAGCGCGTTCAGTGCCAGGTATTGCGGATAGGTCAGGCCAAGCGCGTCCAACATCGGCTTGTAGAACCGGTTCATCGCAAGGTTCGCGGTGTAGAGCGCGAAGCAGATCTGGTCGGACAGCGGGATGACGGATGGCAGGGTTGCGGGCGGCGCGGCGGCGGGCATGGCGGTCTCCTTCGCGTCCAAGGTAAATCGTGCGCGATATGATCGCAAGAGATTGACCGCAACCGTGTGCAAGAGTAATTGCATCGCATACGATCTGATCGCAAACGACAGGAGAATGACATGTCGGTGGATGTGAAATACTGGACCGAGGCGAAGGCGACCGGTGGCGGGCGTAACGGCGTTTCCGGCCTGACCAACGGCCAGTTGACCGTGACCATGGCCAGCCCGAAAGAGCTTGGCGGCTCGGGCCTCGGCCATAACCCCGAAGAGCTGTTCGCGACCGGTTATGCCGCCTGCTACCTGGGCGCGATGCGCTTTGCCGCCGGGTCGGAAAAGCTGGGCAGCGTGCCGGACAATGCGACCGTAACGGCGCAGGTGGGCATCGGCCCGCGCTCGGACGGCGGATTCGGGCTGAAGGTGAAACTGTCGGTGTCTCTGCCCGGCCTCGACCGCGCGGCGGCGGAAAAGATCGTCGAGCGCGGGCATTTCATCTGCCCCTATTCCAATGCGACGCATGGGAATATCGAGGTCGAAACCGTCCTGGCCTGAGACCGGATCGATCCGGGGCGCGGCCATCCGTGCGCCCTGCCGGCGATAGAGAAAGGCCCCGGTGTGCGCCGGGGCCTTTCCTTTGCCATCCTGCCCCGGGGGCCGTGGGTCCCCGCGCGCCCGATCAGGCGCGGACGTGCTTTTCGTAGGTTTCGGCGATATCCAGCGTCAGCGCGCCGATCTCGAAGCTGTAGGGGCCGATCTCGCCCACCGGGGTGACCTCGGCGGCGGTGCCGGTCAGCCAGCACTGCTCGAACCCTTCCAGCTCGAAGGGCTCGATATGCCGCTCCCAGACCCGGATGCCCTTCTTCTTCGCCAGTTCGATCACTGTCTGCCGGGTGATCCCGTTCAGGAAGGCGTCGGGCAGCGGCGTGTGGATTTCCCCGTCCTTGACGAAGAAGATGTTCGCCCCCGTCGCCTCGGCCACATAGCCGCGATAATCCATGAACAGCGCGTCCGAGCAGCCTTTGGCCTGGGCCGCATGTTTCGACATGGTGCAGATCATGTAAAGACCCGCCGCCTTGGCCGCCGAGGGGATGGTTTCGGGCGAGGGGCGCTTCCATTTGGAAATGTCGAGCTTCGCGCCTTTGGTCTTGGCGTCGCCGTAATAGGCGCCCCACTCCCAGCCGGCGATGGCCAGCCGCACCGGGTTGCCGATGGCGGAAACCCCCATCTCGTCGCCCGCGCCGCGATAGGCCACGGCGCGCACATAGGCGTCGGTCCAGTTGTTGGCCTTCAGCATGGCGTATTTCGCCGCCTCGATCTCTTCGACCGAATACGGCACTTCCATATCCAGCAGTTCGGCCGATTTCCGCAGGCGTATGGAATGCTCGACGCCCTTGAAGATCTTGCCGCTGTAGCAGCGTTCGCCCTCGAACACCGACGAGGCATAATGCAGCGCATGGGTCAGGATATGGACGTTCGCCTCGCGCCAGGGCACCAGCTTGCCGTCCATCCAGATCCAGCCGTCACGATCTTCATATGATCCCGCCATCTTCTCTCTCCTTTGGCGTTTTTCCGATTGTTGCGCGTCATAGGTCCATTTCGGACATAAAGTTGCGTTAAATCGGGTGGCGGCGTAACAGGTGAGTCTTGGAAAGTCAACAAGGCTGACATAAACTGCTTCACGAAGATGGGAGGCTGCTATGGCCGAAACTGCGGGTCAGGGTGGCAGCGAAAGTCTGCTTTTTCTGACGGACGAACAGTTGCGCAAGGGAATCGAGGCGATGTATTTCGCCTATCGCGGCTTTACCGCCGATCCCGACCGCATTCTCGAAGGGATGGACTATGGCCGCGCCCATCACCGGGCGCTGCATTTCATCCATCGCAGCAGGGGGACGACGGTGAACAACCTGCTCGCCGTCCTCGGCGTGACGAAGCAAAGCCTCAACCGCGTGCTGCGCACCCTGATCGACGACGGCCTGGTCGAGGCGCGCGTCGGTCGCCGCGACAAGCGCGAACGCAACCTCTACCTGACCGAAAAGGGGTCGGCACTGGAACGCGACCTGACCGATGCGCAGCAGGCGCGGATGCGCGCGGCCTATCGCGCCGTCGGACCCCAGGCGGTGCAGGGCTTCCGCCAGGTGCTGGAGGCGATGATGGACCCCGATCTGCGGCGCCAGTATCAACGGCTGAAGGAAGGCGGAGCATGACGACGGATCCCGCGCATCTTCTGGTCGTCGACGACGACGAACGCATCCGGGGACTTTTGCAGAAGTTCCTGGTTCGCAACGGCTTTCTCGTCACCATCGCCCGCGACGCGGCGCAGGCGCGCAGGCTTCTGGCAGGACTCGACTTCGACATGATCGTGCTCGACGTGATGATGCCGGACGAGGACGGGATCAGTCTGACCCGCGACATCCGCCGCCATTCGCATGTGCCGATCCTGCTGCTGACCGCGCGGGGCGAGACGACGAACCGGATCGAGGGGCTGGAGGCCGGGGCGGACGATTACCTCGTCAAACCATTTGAGCCGAAAGAGCTGCTCTTGCGGATCAACGCCATCCTGCGCCGCGTGCCCCAAGCGCGGCCCGAGGCGCCGAAGATGCTGCAACTCGGCTCGGTCCGCTACGACATCGACCGGGGCGAGTTGTGGCGCGGCCCGAACCCGGTGCGACTGACCGCGACCGAGGCGGCGCTGATGCGGGTGCTCGCCCTGCAACCCGGCGCGGCGGTGGCGCGGGAAAAACTGGTGGGCGATCTCGGTCGGGGCGAGGATGGCAGCGCCCAGGAGCGGGCGGTCGATGTGCAGATCACCCGACTGCGCCGCAAGATCGAGGATGATCCGAAGCAACCCCGGTATCTGCAAACCGTGCGGGGCGAGGGGTATATGCTGGCGCCCGACTGACAGCCCGCCGGATTGCGCCGCGTTCCGCGGCAAGCCGCGGGGGGCGTTGGCGGGGATATTTTTGCCAGGATGATAAAAACCTGGTCATTCATCCTGGCAAAAATATCCCGGGGGTGAATTGGCCGCAGGCCAGGAGGGGGCAGCGCCCCCTTTCCCACCCGCCGTCAGGCGCGCCGCGTCAGGCTGGCGATCCCCAGCGTCTCAAGCACTTTCGCCTCGATCTGCGGGGCGTTCATGCCGGCGATGGCATACATCGCCTCGGGGCTGGCCTGGTCGATGAACGTGTCGGGCAAGACCATCGAGCGGAACTTAAGCCCCCGGTCGAAGACGCCCTCATCCGCCAGCAATTGCGCGACATGGCTGCCGAAGCCGCCGACCGAACCTTCCTCGACAGTGATCAGCGCCTCGTGATGCCGGGCCAGTTGCAGGATCAGGTCTCGGTCGAGCGGTTTGGCGAATCGCGCATCGGCGACGGTGGGCGCAAGACCGCGCGCGGCAAGGGCCTCGGCGGCCTTCAGCACCTCGGCCAGGCGCGTGCCGAAGGACAGGATCGCGACGCCCGCGCCTTCGCGAACGAGGCGGCCCTTGCCGAGTTCGAGGGGCACGCCTTTTGCCGGCAGTTCGACCCCCACGCCCTCGCCCCTCGGAAAGCGGAAAGAGATCGGGCCTTCGTCATGCGCGGCGGCGGTGGCGACCATATGAACCAGTTCCGCCTCGTCGGCGGCGGCCATCACCACGAAGCCGGGCAGGTTGGCGAGGAAGGCCACGTCGAAGGCCCCGGCATGGGTCGCGCCATCCGCACCGACGAGGCCCGCACGGTCGATGGGGAACCGCACCGGCAGCCGCTGGATCGCCACGTCATGCACAACCTGGTCGTAGCCGCGTTGCAGGAAGGTGGAATAGATCGCGCAGAACGGCTTCATGCCGCCCGCCGCCATCCCGGCGGCGAAGGTGACGGCGTGCTGCTCGGCGATGCCGACATCGAAGCACCGCTTCGGGAAGCGTTCGGCGAACAGGTTCAGCCCGGTGCCGTCGGGCATGGCGGCGGTGACGGCGACGATCTTCGCGTCGCCTTCCGCCTCGCGGATCAGGCTTTGGGCAAAGACCTTGGTATAGCTCGGCGCGTTCGAGGCGGCCTTCGCCTGTTTGCCGGTCAGCACATCGAATTTCGCCGTGGCATGGCCCTTGTCGGCCGCCGCCTCGGCCGGCGCATAGCCTTTGCCCTTTTTTGTGATCACATGGATCAGCATCGGCCCCGTGGCCCGTGCCTTCACCGTGCGCAACAGCGGCAGCAGCTGGTCGAGGTCGTGCCCGTCCACCGGCCCGACGTAGGAGAACCCCAGTTCCTCGAACAAAGTGCCGCCGACGGTCATGCCCTTGAGCATTTCCTTCGCCCGCCGCGCGCCCTCTTGCAGGGGCTCGGGCAGCAGGCTGACCGCACCGCGCGCGGCCGCCTTCAGCTCCTGGAACGGTGCGCCGGCATATAGCCGCGACAGATAGGCCGACAGCGCACCGACCGGCGGGGCGATCGACATCTCGTTGTCGTTCAGGATCACGAACAGCCGCTTGCCCAGGGCGCCCGCGTTGTTCATCGCCTCGAAGGCCATGCCCGCGCTCATCGCGCCGTCGCCGATGACGGAAATCACCTCGAATTTTTCGCCCTTCATATCGCGCGCCACCGCCATGCCGAGCCCGGCGGAAATCGAGGTCGAACTATGGGCCGCGCCGAACGGATCGTATTTGCTCTCGCTGCGGCGGGTAAAACCGGACAGGCCGCCCGCCTGGCGCAAGGTGCGGATGCGGCCGCGCCGGCCGGTCAGAATCTTGTGTGGGTAGCACTGGTGTCCGACATCCCAGATGACCCGGTCGTCGGGGGTATCGAAGACAGCATGCAGCGCCACGGTCAGCTCGACCACGCCCAGGCTGGCGCCGAGATGCCCGCCGGTGGTGGAGACCGCATCTATGGTCTCCGCCCTCAACTCGTCGGCCAACTGCTTCAGCTGCTCGGCGGAAAAATTGCGCAGGTCCGCGGG
>JAATGA010000307.1 GCA_015654855.1 Rhodobacterales bacterium | reverse complement strand
TCCGCTCGCCCAGGAACTGGTTGCGCGCGAGGTCCATCCGGCGAGCCTCAGCACGGGCTTCGTTCCGATCTGCCTCAATCTCATTCACCATGCGTTGCAGCGCGTCCACCTCCCCCCGCAGGTCTGCCGGATCGGGGGTGGCGGTGTCTTGGGTGTCATGGGTCATTGGAACAAATCTCCCTGTGCGGGGGTGAGGGAAAGGGCGGCTTCGGCGCGATCGCGGGCTGCGCTTTCCAGCAGGTCGGCGACGAACACGGGCTGGGCGACGTGGTGCGGGCTGTTCGTCCGGGCCCGGGCTTCGGTCTCGTCCAGATCGGCGCAATACAGCAGGAACGCCCGGCGCTCGGCGGGGGTCTCGGGCTTCATGCTTGCACCTGCGGGCGGCGAATGCGGCGGGCCTGATCGTGCCAGCGCCAGCCGGCGTCGTGCATCAGGCGCCACGCGCTGTGCTGCGATATGCCGAGGGCCTCGCCTACCTCTGCGGCCGATGCTCCTGCTCTCCCGGCGTCAAGCGCCCATTGCGAGCGCTCGTCCCGGATCTCCTGCGGCGTGTGCTTGTGCATCCTGCCGTGAAGGTGGTCGGGGGCTGTCAGCATTGCACACCCTCCGCGACGTAAAGGCGGCGGCGGTCGCTTGTGTCCACGGCGATCAGGATGCCCTCCGCGATCATCTGGCGGATAAGGTCTGCGCAGCGAGACGGATCGAGGTTGCTGTTGTGGGCGAGCGTGGATGCGTTGCGGTGCCCTGCCCGGCAATAATGGACGATCCGCCGACGGGCTTCCTCGCCGCTGATCTGGCGACCGAGGGCCGGCAGTTCGGGCAGCCGGGGGCGGTGTCCCTCGGACTTGCAACGGGCAGCCATCAGCAGGGCAAGCTGCTCCTCGGTGAGGGGTTTGCCCTGCGGCTTCGGAGATGGGCCAAGGCGGGGACGGGATGTGGAGACGGTGATCATTGTGGCTTCTCGCCAAATACCTCGCGGATGATCTGCGCCGCTCTCTCCGCCGAAACTCTATCCCCCCGGCTATCTGTGGGCGCCTTGGGGGTGGAACGATGTGCGAGGGCACGGATCATTGCGCTGCGGGGTGCCGCCAGCGCCAGGCAAACCTCCTCCAACTCCTGCCATGACGGCCAGAATTTCCACGTCCTACCCAGCACGGCCTCTCGGGAAACATCGGCTGGATATCGGCGCAAACGCGCGGCATAGGCCTCAAGGCGCAGGCTCTCGGTGAACTCATCATCCTGCCGACGGGCAACGATGACGGACAACTCCGCCAGCCATTCCTCGATATCCCTCGCCGAAGCCGGCGTCTGGAATTTGCGCAGGTCATCCAGCGCAGCGGGGATGGCATGATCGTCGCCCCAAACCGCGCATCCACGGATGACGGTGACCATGGGCAGGCTGTTTCCCTTTTCGTCTTTGGGGAAGCGATAGGTGACGTCAAGTTCCAAGCCGACGCCGTGCGACGATGCTCGCGAGACTGCCGCCCTGTCCACGTCTGCCGGCTGGTGCTTGGCCAGCCACCGAGCCACGAGAGGCAAATCTTCTGGCGTTGCCAAGCCACGTTCGCCACGCGGCATCCCAGTCGCGGAACCGAGTTCCTCTTGCAAGGTGGTGATCGCGGAATTGAGCGGCTTCATGATGGATTTCCTCTGCTGAGAAATTACGGGCTTGGGCGTCGGACATATTTCTGTCGGACGGCACCCAGTCATCGGGGAGCGGGATCTCTGGCTTTCGCCTGGAAGATGCCGGGGGAACCAAAGGGGGTTCTTCTGGTTCTCTTCCTGGTTCTCTTCCAGGGTTCTCTATGGTGTCCGATTTTCGGACACGGGAATCGCCGAAAATCGGACACGGCTCTGTCGGTTTTTCGGACACGTCCCGTGTCCGAAAACAGGACACGGCATCGCAATATGTGGTATGCTGCTGATCTACATCTTGTGCCCGTGTCTGAATTTCGGACACGGCTTCCGGCGGGCCATCAAGGTCCAGAATGTAGTGCGTCGGTCGCTGTTTCTTCGTCTGGCCATCAACCTCGGTAACGCGTCGGATCAGCCCCCGAGATTCAAGAGCGTCCAGATGCAGATTGAGCGTGGACCGGCTCATCTCGCAGAGGTCTGCCAGTGTCGATTGCATCGGATTGCACTGGCCGGTGTGCCCGTTGTGGCAGTCAGCGAGGTGCCAAAGAACGATCTTCGCAGCGGGCTTGAGGCCCTTCTGTCGGATGGCCCAATTGGTTGCGGCGTGGCTCATTCCGCCTGCCTCCGGGCCATCTCAACCCTGATGCCGGAAATTACCGTGCTGTGGTCCCGATCCATGGCGCGGGCAATCTGGTTAAGGCTGAAGCCCGCCTCGCGGGCCTCGAACATCGCCAGTTGCCGCGCCTCGGCCAGCGGGCCGATCCGGCTGCGGGACAGGATCTCCTGCACCGTGAATCCGGTGGCATGGGCTACCGCCTCGACAATCCGCATCACCGCCGGATGGGCGTTGTGATAGATCCGCCGGGTGGTGATCTCTCCGGCTCGGGGGTTGAATTGCGGGGTCATGACACGACCCCCGCCAGATGCAGGCCAATTGCGCCGATCACCGCGAGCGCCGCCTCGGGCGTCTCGACAACGGCAACCTGGCCTTTCCAGCCGTCGTGCCATTCCCGTTGATTGTCGCGCAGTCGGCGCCTTGATGGAGCGCCGATGTTCGGCTTGCATTCCAGCAGCCAGTTGCGGCCCCGGAATCCCGCCAGCAGGTCGGGGCATCCCTCGCCCACGCTGTGCAGATGCTGGACCGTGGCCCCTGCCCCTTTCAGAGCGGCAACGATCTCGGCCTGTGTGGTGTCAACTTTGGCGGCGCGGCGCATGTCACCGCCCCCTTGCCAGCGGCAGGTGGCGCTTGACGTAGATCTCGGCGGCGTCCCGGTCGCGGT
>JAATGA010000253.1 GCA_015654855.1 Rhodobacterales bacterium | reverse complement strand
GGGGCGATGGCCTTGGGGAAACACAGGATCATCGCCGCGATGGCCGTCGCCAGCGCCAGCCACCAGGCCCCGTCGAGCCGGTGCGCCAGCCCCCGCGCCGTGACGAACAGCACCAGCCCCAGAAGGCTTGAGGTGAAATGCGCGGCCTCGACGACGCCAAGCGGCAGCCAGTCCTGAAGGATGGCGAGATTTTCCTCGGGCGTGGGCAGGACCGAGGAAAAGACCAGCATCGCCGCGCAGACCACCGCGATCAGCGCCAGAAGCGGTGGCAGGATCGCGGCACCAAGGCGCGGGCCGATCAGGGCCGCCAGCAATGCGCGATGGGATGCGATCTCTCCCGCCACAAGGCCGATCACCGCGAGGAACAGCGGCGCGACGTGATAGACGAGGCGATACAGCACCAGGGCGCCCAGCACCTGCTCCGCCGGAACGGTCGGACCGATGCCGGCGAGGATTACCGCCTCGAACACGCCAAGGCCCGCCGGCACATGCGACAGCACGCCAAGGCCGATGGCGATGCAGTAAAGCGCGACGAAGGCGGGCCAGTGGAGTTGCGTTTCCGGGGGCAGCAGGACGTAAAGCACGCTCGCCGCCGCCGCGATGTCGCCGGCGGTGACGGTAAGCTGGATCAGCACGGTGCGTGGGCGGGGCAGGCTTGTCCGTTTGCCGCTGGCCTTGAAATCGGCGATGGCGGCGGGTCGGCGCACCGCGATCCAGCACAGCGCGCCAAGCCCGAGGGCCAGCAGGCCAAGCGCCGCCGTGGCGACGACCGGCGCGGACCAGCCCGTCAGCTTGTGCACCTCGCCGCTGAAGATCAGCGTGGCGATGGCGGTCCAGATCGTCAGCCCGATGCCGAAGGCGGCGGTGACGAAGGCGATGACGCGGGCGATCTCCTCGCCCGACAGCCCCAGCCGTCCGTAGCCGCGATAGCGGATCGCCCCGCCGCTGAGCGGGCCGAAGCCGGCGGTGTTGCCGACCGCATAGGCGGCGAAGGCCACCATCGCCACCGGCACCAGGGGCAGCGGCCGGCGGATGAAGCGCAGCGCGTTCAGATCGTAGCAGACGAGGCAGGCAAAGCTGAGCGCGGTGAAGCCGATGGCCGCCGCCAGCGACCAGCCCGGCGTGTGGTCCAGCGCCGCGACCACGGCGTCATAGCTGACATCGCGGGTCATGCGGCGGGCGGCGAAGGCGATGGCCGCGATCACGATCAGCGACAGAAGCCCCGCGACAAGGGTGCGGTGATGCCGCAGCCAGTTCAGCGGCGCCGGGGAGCTGCGCGTCCCGGGGGCGGGGGTGGACGGGTTGTCCAATGGGACCTCGTTGCGGGGACCGGTTGCGCCGTGTCCGGGGGGCGGGTTGCGCCGTGCGCGGTCCGGTCTGTCGCCGGGCGCGCGCCATGGGCCGTTGGCTTTCGTGTCGGCAGCTATCGGCTGCGGCGGGGCGGGCGGCAAATCACAACTTTCCGATCCGCCGCGATCCGGGCGGAGCGGACGAAGCGCCGTCTTACCCGGCGGCCACACGGGACTCCAGCAAATCGACCTCGCTCACCAGTTTGCGGGCCAGATCGTCGGAAATGCGGTTGCGGCGGGCGGCGGCATAGATCGTGTTCCGCTCGGCGGCGAGGGCGGCCAGCCAGATTTCGCGCTCGGCCGCTTGGGCGCGTTTGTGCCGGTCGACCTCGACCCCTTCCTTGGCGGCGTATCCTGCGATCCGCTCGCGGTAGTAATCCGTCAGGCGGGCCACGGCATGGGCGTAAAGATCGTCGTCCGCCGCGCTTTCGGGCAGCTTTTTCTGCCGCTCCTGGGCGGCGAGGATAGCCGCCTCGGCCGCCTCGGCGCGGATGGCGTCCTCGCGCCGCAGATCGTGCGGCTCGGCCGGCATCTCGGCGTTTTTCAGCAGTGGCGGCAGCGCGAGGCTGGCCACCAGCAGCGAGATGATGATCGCCCCGGCGGCGAGAAAGATCACCAGGTCCCGCGCCGGGAAGGGATTTCCGTCATTCAGAAGGAGGGGAAGCGTCAGGATGCCGGCAAGGGTGATCGCGCCCCGCGCTCCCGCGACCGAGGTCGCGGCCACCAGCCGCCAGTCGGGACGCGCCCGCGCCTCGCCCCGCTGCGAGGCGCGATAGAGCGTGAAGCGCAGCGAGACCCAGACCCAGACGAATCGCAGGGTCAGCAGCGCCAGGTTGATGACCAGGATATAGACCGCCATCCAGGCGGGATCGAGGTGCCCGGTCTCGGCCACCACCTCGGCGGCGCTGGCGGCGATCTTCGGCAATTGCTCGCACAGGACGACGAACATGATGCCGTTCAGCGCGAATTGCAGCATGTCCCAGACGGCGTTGCGGCGGATGCGGGTCGTGGCCAGCGCCCGGCCGGTCTGCTCGGTATAGCTCATCGTCATGCCGGCGGCGACGGCGGCGAGGATGCCCGAAGCCTCGACATGTTCGGCGGCGAGATAGGCGACGAAGGGCATCAGCAGGCTGACAAGGATCTGCGAGCCGGTATCCTCGCCATACCGGCGCGAGAACCAGTCCTTGGCGAGGGTCATCGTCCAGGTGACGGCGATGCCGATGGCGATGCCGGCCCCGGCGAGCCAGAGGAAGGTCACCGAAGCCTCGGCCATGGAAAAGACGCCGGTCAGGGTGGCCGCCACGGCGAAACGCATACAGACAAGGCCCGAGGCGTCGTTCAGCAGCGATTCCCCTTCGAGGATGTGCATCAGCCGCCGGGGCACGTTGACCCGCGTCGCGATGGCCGAGACCGCGACCGGATCGGTCGGCGACAGGATGGCGGCGAGCGCGAAGGCCACCGAAAGCGGGATCGCCGGGATCATCCAGTGGACCAGCAGCCCGATCCCCAGCACGGTGAAGATCACCAGCCCCAGGGCCATCTCGATGATGGTGCCGATGTCGCGAAACAGCCCCTGTTTCTGAATTCGCCAGCCGTCGAGAAACAACAGCGGCGGCAGGAACAGCAGGAAGAACATGTCCGGGTCCAGCGTGATGCCGCGATCCGCCACCCCCGCGATCAGAAAGCCGATGGCGATCTGGATCAGCGGCAGCGGGATCGCCTGGGGCAGGACGCGGGCGAGTCCGCCGCTGGCGACGACCGCCATCAACAGCAACAGGGTGGTGGTGATCGTTTCCAAGCGGTGCTCTCGCTTTGCGGTCCGGGGGCGGGTCCGGCCGGCGCGCGATCCCTGCGGGACCGCGCCCCCGCGACCGGGGCTTGCGACGGATATGTCACGAAGCGGGTTTCCGGGCAACGGTCAGGCAGGGACGCGGGTGCGCTCGGAGGCGGGAAACGCCGCTTTCAGCTCAGGAATTTACGGAATCTGTCCAGCGCCAGGAAGAACAGTCCCGTCCCGATGGCGGCGAGTGCCAGGAATTGCGGCCAGACCACCTCGATCCCGGCGCCGCGAAACAGGATTGCCTGCGACAGCGTGATGAAATGGGTCGTGGGGGCCAGCAGCATGATGGTCCTGATCACCTCGGGCATACTCTCGCGCGGAGTCATGCCACCCGACAGCACCTGAAGCGGCACGATGACCAGCATCATCAGCAGGCCGAACTGCGGCATCGATCCGGCGACCGTGGCCAGAAATATGCCAAGCGCGGTCATCGCGAACAGCATCAGCACCGCGCCGGCGAGAAACAGCGCGACCGAGCCCTGGACCGGCACCCCAAGCATCCCCTGCACGACAAACACGATGGACAGGGCCGAGGCCAGCAGCACGACAAGCCCCATGGACCAGACCTTGGACAGCATGATCTCGGCCGCGGTGACGGGCATGACCAGCAGATGCTCGATCGTGCCATGTTCCTTCTCGCGGATCAGCGCCGCGCCGGTCAGCACGATGGACAGCATAGTGATCGACTGCACCACGTTGTTGATCGCGCCGAACCAGATCGGGTCAAGGTTCGGATTATAGCGCGCGCGCAGGGCGAGTGCGACCTGAAGCGTGTCGCCGCCGCGATGGCCGGCGACATATTCCGACACCTCGCTGGTGACGATCTGCTGGATATAGCTGTTGCCGGTGAAGGCCTGGCTCATTCTGGTCGCATCGACGTTCAGCTGCATCGCCGGCACCTTGCCGGCCAGCACGTCACGCTCGAAATCCGGCGGGATGTCGATGGCGAAGGTGTCGAGTCCGGCATCCATCCTGCGGTCCATTTCCGAGGTGGTGATCTGGTTCGGGGCCACGAAATACGGCGAGTAAAACGCGTCGAAGATCCGGCCGGAAAGCTGCGAGCGATCTTCGTCCACGACCGAGATCGCGGCGTTCGACAGCGCATCGGGCAGCGCCTTCGACGAGGAATAAATCGACAGGGAAAAGGAATAGACGATCAGGAACAGCATGACCGGATCGCGGATCAGGCCGCGCAGTTCCTTGACACCCAGTTCCCAGGCGTTGCGCAGCTTCATCGCCTATCTTTCCTGCTTTTTCAGAAAGCCGGCGGCGAGGGCGATCAGCACGGGCGTCGCCAGCGCCAGCATGATCATCGCCTGGCCCAGATCGGCGAAGCCCAGGCCTTTGGAAAAGGTGCCGCGCGCCACGACGATGAACCAGCTTGTCGGAAAGACCTCGCCGATCAGGCGGCCGACGCCCGACAGCGACGAGACCGGATCCAGCATCCCGGAATATTGCACCCCCGGAATGATGGTCAGCAGCGCCGTGGCGAACAGCGCCGCCACCTGGCTGGAGATGAAGACCGAAACCAGAAGGCCGATGGCCGTGGTGGCAAGCACATAGAGCAGGGCCGCCGCCGTCAGCGCCGGCAGGCTGCCGTGGAAAGGCACGCGGAACATCCACACCGCCATCAGCAGGAGCAGACCGAAGTTCAGCATTCCCAGCACGACGTAAGGAAGCTGCTTGCCCAGCAGGAATTCCAGCCGCGTCACCGGCGTGACGTAGAAATTGGTGATCGAGCCCAGTTCCTTTTCCCGCGCGACGCTGAGCGTGGTCAGGATCGCCGGGATCACCAACAACAGCAGCGGCAGAACCGCCGGCACGATGGCGACGATGCTTTTGACATCGGGGTTGTAGCGGTAGCGCGTCACAAGTTCGAAATTGCCCTGTGTTGCCGCGTCGCCGTAAAGCGCCCGCGCCTTGCGGGTCAGCCAGGCGGCGTGGATGCCCTGGACATAGCCCAGGACCGTGTTCGCCCGCGTCGGGTTTGCTCCGTCGATCCAGGCTCCGACCTCGACATCGCGGCCCCGCGCGATGTCGCGGGCGAAACCCGGCGGGATCTCTATGGCGAGGCTGATCTCGCCGGCGCGCATCCGGGCGTCCATATCATCGTAGCCCGTCAGCGCAGATTTCATAGTGAAATAGCGCGAGCCTTCGATGTCGAGCACATAGTCGCGGCTGGTTGCGGTCTGGTCGCGGTCGAGCACGGCGAACTCCAGATCCTCGACATCGAGGTTGATCCCGTAGCCGATGACGAACATCAGCAGCAGCGAGCCGATCAGCGCCATGGTCAACCGGATCGGGTCGCGGCGCAATTGCAGCGTCTCCAGCCGCGAATAGCTGAGCAGCCGGCGCAGGCTGAAGGCGCGGGCGGGCGTGCTCGCCGGGCTGGCCGGAGGGACGCTGGCGGGGTCCCGGGGCGGGGTGGCCAGGGCGGTCGCGCCGGGGGCAGTTGCGGGTGGGACGGGTTCGGCCTCGCCGATCGCCTCCTCCAGGCAGGCGATGAAGGCCTCTTCCAGGCTCGCCGCCCCTTTCGACGCGGTGATGGCTGCCGCCGTATCGCTGACCAGGACGCGGCCCGCGTGCATCAGCGAGATACGGTCGCACAGCTCCGCCTCGTTCATGAAATGGGTCGAGACGAAAATCGTCACCCCGTCCTTGCGCGACAACTCGCCCAAGGCTTGCCAGAACCCGTCGCGCGCCACCGGGTCGACGCCCGATGTCGGCTCGTCGAGGATCAGGATCTCGGGTCCGTGGATCATCGCGACGGCGAGCGACAGCCGCTGACGGATCCCGAGGGGGAGCGCACCGGGCAGGCTGTCGGCCTCGGAGCCGAGGTCGAACCGGTCGATCATCTCGGCGATCCGGCCCGGAATTCCGGCGGGGTCGAGGTCGAAGAGACGCGCGTGTAGATCCAGGTTCTGCCGCACCGTCAGTTCGGAATAGAGCGAAAAGGCCTGGCTCATGAAGCCGACGCGGCGGCGGACGGACATGTCGGTCGGATCGACCTCGGCCCCGAACAGCCGCGCCTTGCCCTCGGTCGGTTGCAGAAGGCCGGTCAGCATCTTCATCGTCGTGGTCTTGCCGCAGCCGTTCGAGCCGAGAAAGCCGAAGATCTCGCCCTTTTCGATGCGGAAGCTGACATCGTTCACGGCGGTGAAATCGCCGAAGCGCATGGTCAGATGCTCGGCCTCGATGGCGACCGCGGCCGAGGCGTTGCGCGGCGGGATGGCGACGCGGGCATGGCCGGCCTTCGCCTCGTCCGGCAAAAGCGCGATGAAGGCGTCGTCCAGCGTCGTCTCGCCCGTCCGGGCCAGCAACTCGGCGGGGGTGCCGGTCGCCAGCACCTTTCCGGCATCCATCGCGACCAGGTGGTCGAAGCCCGCCGCCTCCTCCATATAGGCGGTGGCGACGATCACGCTCATCCCCGGACGGGCGGCGCGGATCGAGGCGATGAGGTCCCAGAACTGCCGCCGCGACAGCGGGTCGACCCCGGTAGTCGGCTCGTCGAGGATCAGCAGATCGGGATCGTGGATCAGCGCGCAGCACAGACCCAGCTTCTGCTTCATGCCCCCCGAAAGCTTCGCCGCCGGGCGGTCGCGGAAGGCCGACATGGCCGTGGCGGCCAGCAGATCGGCGATCCGCCGTTCGCGCTCGGTGCCATCCTGGCCGAAAAGCCTGCCGAAGAAATCGAGGTTCTCGACCACCGACAGCGTGGGATAGAGGTTCCGGCCCAGGCCTTGGGGCAT
>JAATGA010000469.1 GCA_015654855.1 Rhodobacterales bacterium | reverse complement strand
TGCTGTGACCAGCCATGGGCCGATGGGGCCAAACGTGTCCGCGCTTTTGCCCTTCACCCACTGGCCTGTGCCTTCCAGTTGAAAGGTGCGTTCCGACATGTCGTTCACAAGGCAGTAGCCTGCGACGTACTTCAGCGCATCTGCTTCGGAGACGTGCTTGGTGTGGCTGCCGATGACGACGCCCAGCTCCACCTCCCAGTCGGTCTTGATCGAGTCGCGGGGGATTTCCACGTCGTCGTTCGGCCCGACGATGGCGCTGGTCCATTTGTTGAAGACCACCGGCTCTTTCGGGATGTCGGCCCCGGTTTCGGCGGCGTGGTCGGCGTAGTTCAGCCCGATGCAGATGAACTTGCCCGTCCGCCCGACACAGGGGCCGAGGCGCGGGTCGCCCCCGACCAGCGGCAGGCTTTCAGGGTCGAGCGCGGCGAGCGCCGTCAGCCCTTCGGGCGTCAGCGTGGCACCGGCAATGTCGTCCACATGGGCGGACAGATCGCGGATGCGGCCCGCATTGTCCAAGATGCCGGGTTTTTCCTGCCCCGACGGGCCAAATCGCAGAAGTTTCATGTCATCCTCATGGGGTGGATCCGGGCGCGCAGCGGCGCCCGGACAGGATCGGATCAGTCGTAAAGCACCGCAGCGATGTCGGGATCGTCGATATTCGTCGCGTCATACCAATAAAAGCCGGTGTCGATGGTTTTCGGCAACGTCTCGCCTTTCGAGGCGGCGACGGCGGCCTTGACCGTTTCATAGCCGATGCCGACTGGGTTCTGGGTGATCGCCCCGGCCATCAGCCCGCTGCGGATCGCATCCTTCTGGGCCTTGCCGGAGTCGAAGCCGACGATGGCGATCTTCGATCCCATCTCGCGCACGCCGTTCACCACGCCGATGGCCGCGCCCTCGTTGGTGCCGAAGATGCCCTTGATGTCGGGGTTGGCGGCCAGGATCGCCTTGGTGATCTCGGTCGATTTCAGATGGTCGCCGTCGCCGTATTCGACCGAGACGACCTCGATGTCGGGGTATTTCGCCCTCAGCTCGTCCAGAAAACCGTCGCGGCGGTCGATTCCGGTCAGCGAGGTCTGGCTGTGACCGACGACCGCCACCTTGCCAGAGCCGCCAATCAGCTCTCCCATCTTGTCGGCGGCCATGGCGGCAGCGGCCTTGTTGTCGGTCGTGGCGGTGGCGACGGGAATGTCGCTGTCCACCCCCGAGTCGAAGGCGATGACCGGGATCCCGGCCTCCTGCGCCTTTTTCAGCAGCGGGATCACCGCCTGGCTGTCCAGCGCGGCGATGCCGATGGCGGCCGGTTTGTTGGCCAGGGCTGCCGCCAGCATGTCGATCTGCTTGTCGACCTGGGTCTCGTTGTCGGGCCCGTCGAAGCTGACCCGCACGCCGAGTTCCGCCCCTGCCTTGTCGGCGCCTTGTTTTACCGCCTGCCAGAACTGGTGCTGAAATCCTTTCGAGATCAGCGGGATATAGATTTCCTGCGCCAGTGTCGCACCGGTGCTGCCAAGCAGGGCAAGCGCCGCCGCCGCACCCATCAGATGCCGTCTGGTGAACATGGTTTCCTCCCTGAAGTTCACGTTCCAACCCTCCCTTTCCGGGGCTATCACCCCGGAAGCCCTTACACGCTGCCCCGCCGCCGGATCTGATCGGCATAGACGGCGGTGATGATGATGATGCCGGTCACCACGGTCTGCCATTCGGGCGCGACCGACAGCACGCGCAGACCATTCGTCAGTACCGCCATGATCAGCGCCCCGATCAGCGTGCCGAGGATCGTTCCCCGCCCGCCCGACAGCGATGTCCCGCCGATCACCACCGCCGCGATCGCCTCCAGCTCATAGCCCTGGCCGAGCGCCGGTTGCGCCGAGTTCAGCCGGCTGGAGATCAGCAGCCCCGCGATGCCGCAGATGCCGCCCGCCAGGGCATAGATCGCGATCTTCCAGGCGGCGGTGTCGACGCCCGACAGCCGCACCGCCTCTTCATTCGAGCCGAGCGCGAAGGTGTAGCGGCCCAGAACCGTGCGCCCGAGGATCCAGGCCACGATCCCCGCGACGAGGAACAGCACCAGCACCCCGTTCGGCAATGGAAACTGCGGCAGTACCTTGCCTGCCAGGGATCCGGTCGAGATCTCGGTATAGCCCTCGGTATCGTTGAAGTAGATCGGGCGCGTCCCGGTCACGATCAGCGACAGGCCCTTGAGCACCAGCATCATACCGAGCGTGGCGATGAAGGGCGGGATCCGCGCCTTCGCGATCAGCGTGCCCGAGACCAGGCCGCAAACCGCCCCGGTGGCAATGGCCGTCGCCACGCCAACCAGCAGCGGCGCGCCCATCCAGGTCAGCACGACCCCCGTGATCACCGCGCAGAAGGTCATCATCGTGCCGATCGACAGGTCGATCCCCCCGGTGATGATGATGAGCGTCACCCCCACGGCCAGCACGCCGTTGACCGAGGTTGCCTGAAGGATCGACAGGATATTGTCGACTTGGAAAAACCGCGGGCTGGCCAGAGAAAACCCCAGAACCAGCACGATCAGGCTGGCGAAGGCCAGAAGTTTCTGATGCGTGCCGCCCGCCCGCAACAGGGGCGCGAGTCTCGCCGGTTGCGCTTCCGTTCCGGTCATGCCGCCTCTCCCTCGCGTTTTGTCGCCAGTGCCATGATGTCCTCTTGCGCCGCGCCGCCGGGCAGGATGCCGGTCAGCCGGCCCTCGCACATCACGGCAATGCGGTGGGCAAGGCGCAGCACCTCCGGCAGTTCGCTCGAAATCACGATGATCGCTTTGCCCTTCGCCGCCAGTTCGTTCAGCAGGCGGTAGATCTCCGCCTTTGCGCCCACGTCGATGCCGCGCGTGGGCTCGTCGAAGATCAGAACGTTGCAGTCGCGCAGCAGCCATTTGGCGATGACCACCTTTTGCTGATTGCCGCCCGAAAGAAGCCGCACCTGCTGCCGGTCGCCGGGGGTTCGGATGCGCAGCGTCTCGATATAGCCGCGCGCGACCCGGCCGAGCGCCGCCTCGTCGATGGTGCCGATCCGGCTGGCAAAGCGCGACAGGCTCGCCATGGCGACATTGGCCCGCACATCCATTCCGGGCGCCAGGCCGAATTGCTTGCGGTCCTCGGACAGATAGCCGATCCCGGCGCGCACCGCGTCGGCGGGCGCGCGGATCGCGACGGGACGGCCCCGCACCAGGATCTCGCCCCGGTCGCAAGGTTCGGCGCCAAAGATCGCGCGGGCAAGCTCGGTCCGGCCCGCGCCCATCAGCCCGGCGAGGCCGAGGATCTCGCCCCTGCGCAGGGTGAAAGAGATGTCGCGCAACTCCCTCCCCCGCCAGAGGTGGCGCAGCTCCAGCGCGGTTTCGGCGCCCGACAGGTCGGGAATCGCCGCCCGGTCTTCGGTCAGTTCGCGCCCGACCATCATCGAGATGATGCGCGACACCGGCGTATCGGCGGCGGCCACGGTGTCGACCCGCGCCCCGTCGCGCATCACCGTCACCCGGTCCGAGATCCGGCGGATCTCGTCCATCTTGTGGCTGATGTAGATGATGCCTACACCCTCGGACCTCAGCGCCGCGATGATGGCGAACAGTTCGGCGATCTCCGCGTCGTTCAGCGCGGCGGTCGGCTCGTCCATGATCAGCACGCGCGACCGGTAGGACAGCGCCTTGGCGATCTCGACCATCTGCTGGCGCGCGATGGTCAGCCCGCCGACGGGGGTGCGCGGGTCGATGCCCAGGTTCATCCGGGCGAGGATTGCCGTCGCGCCCGCGTTCTGCCGTGCCTCGTCGATCCGGCCAAAGGACAGACGCGGCTCGCGCCCGATCCAGATGTTCTGCGCGACCGTCAGATCGCGCATCAGCGCCAGTTCCTGGTGGATGATGCCGATGCCGTGATCCTGCGCCGCGCGGGGGCCGGGCAGCGCGACCTCGGCCCCGTCGATCAGGATACGGCCGCCGTCGGGCTGGTAAACGCCGGAAAGCACCTTCATCAGCGTGGATTTGCCGGCACCGTTTTCACCCATCAGCGCATGGACCTCGCCGGCGCGTAGGTCGAAATCCACCGATTTCAGGGCGTGGACGCCGGGGAAACGCTTCTCGATCCCCTCCATCCTGACAAGATCGGTCATGGCGTCACCCCGTAGAATCGCGCGGCATTGCCGCCTGTGATCGCTGCCCTGTGGGTGGCGGGCAGGTCGCACAGCAGCGCCCCGGTCAGTTCCAGCCAGTCCGCCCAGGACACGACCAGCGTCAGCACCGGCCAGTCGCTGCCCCAGATCAGCCGATCAGGGCCAAAGGCATCGAGCAGCGGCGCTAAAATCGACCGGAGGGGTTCCAGCGGCGCGGCCAGATCGACCCGTGAAAGCTCGGTCATCAGGCCCGAAAGCTTGCAGAGAACCTGCGGGTGGGCGGCAAGCCGCCGTATCCCGCGCTCCCAGGCCGTGCGGTCGCCCGGTTGCGGCTTCGCCGCATGGTCGATCACCACCGGCAGGCCGGGGTTGGCGGTCACGAAGGTCTCCAGCACATCCAGATGGCGCGGCGTCACCAGCGCGTCGAAGCACCGGCCGGATGCGGTCAGCGCCGCCAGCGCATCGGCGCGCGGGGCGGTCAGCAGCCAGTCGGTCGCGGCAATGTCCTGCAACATCGGCCGGATGCCGAGGAACAGGGGATTCTCCGCCCGCGCCCGGATCGCCTGCGCTGCCGCCGGATCGGTCAGGTCGATCCAGCCGACGACCCCGGCGATCCGGCGCTCGCTTGCGGCAAGCGACAGCAGCCAGTCGGTCTCGGCCGGCGTCGGCGCGGCCTGGACGGCGATCACCCTGGCCTCGCCCGGATAATCCCGCGGCAGGAAATCCCGCCGGATCGGTGCCAGCGGGCCGCCCTGACCGGCAAGCCAGCCATAGTCGCCGCGATCCGGCCGCCAGAAATGGCAATGTGCATCCAGCATTCGACGCGGCCCCTCCCCTGGCTGCGAACGGAATGGAACGGCTTCAGATCGTTACGCCTCCATCGACCAGCAGCGCCTGGCCCGAGACGAAACGGCTTTCGTCCGACAGCAGGTAGACGACCATCGGCGTGATGTCCTCGACCCGGGCGAGACGGCCCATCGGCTGACGTGCGATGAAATCCTTCTCCGCCTGGACCGGATCGGCGGAGGCGGCGATGCGGCCGCGCAGGCTGGGCGTGTCAACCGTGCCGGGGCAGAGCGCGTTGCAGCGGATGCCCTGTTTCACGAAATCGGCCGCGATGGCCTTGGTCAGCCCGATCACCGCCGCCTTGGTCGCGCCATAGGCGGTGCGGTTGACGAAGCCTTTGACCGACGAGGCCATCGAGGCCATGTTCAGGATCGACCCCGTGCCGGTTTCCCGCGCGCGGTCGAGCATCCCCGGCAGCACGGCCCGGGTCAGCCGGATCATCGAGGTCACGTTCAGCGCGACGCTGCGGTCCCAGTCGGCATCGGTCAGATCGAGGATCGTGCCGTTCGCCACCATGCCGGCGCAGTTGAACAGCCCGTCGAGCCGCCCGAGCCGCGCCGCGATTTCGGCGATGGCCCCGGCATCGGTTACGTCCAGCACCGCTGTCTCGATCCCGTCGAGCCCTTGCAGAAGGTCGGCATGGATGTCGGTCGCGATGACGCGCGCCCCTTCGCCCGCCAGCGCGATGGCGCTGGCCCGGCCCATCCCTTGCCCCGCAGCGGTGACAAGAATGGTCTTCCCCCCTAGCCGCATCAGACCCTCCCCGATCCTGCCGCGCCCTGATATGAACGTAGTATTCACATATGAATGAATCGCACAAGCCGATTCTTGCAGGGCGGGCGCGGCGGGGCTATCAGAAAGGCGGCGGAACAGCGGGCGACCGGGCGGGCGAATACCGGTCCGGCGACGGCGGAGGGACGGCGGTGTCGGACAGCGAACGCGACCAGGACGGCGAACGGGACCAGGAGGGGGCCGCCGATCGCTACCGCGCGCCGGCGCTCGACAAGGGACTCGACATCCTCGAAGTGCTGGCCGACCAGGCACGGGGCCTGACGCGAGCCGAAATCGCCAAGGAACTGGAGCTGAGCCCGTCGCAGATCTATCGGATGCTGGAACGCCTGGTCGCGCGCGGCTATGTCGGCCGCGACGAGGGCGGCGACCGCTACGCCCTGACGATGAAGATGTTCCAGCTCGCCACCCGGCATCCGCCGCTACGCCGGCTGCTGGCGCAGGCGCAGCCGCTGATGGACGATTTCGCGCGCGGAGCGCGGCAATCCTGCCACCTGGTCGTGCCGGCCAGGGGCAGCGGCAATATCGTGGCCCAGGCCAGCCCCAACGGGCATTGGGAATTCCGTGCCCGTATCGGCGGCATCCTCGATCTGTTCACCACCGGGTCCGGCCTGACGCTTCTGGCCTTTCAGGATCCCCGCCGCGCGGAAGAGACGCTGGGGTTCTGGGGTGTGACCGAGGCCCGCACCAGGCTCGCCGCCGTCGCCGGCCATCTGGACGAGGTGCGCCGCCTCGGCGCGCGGATCGAGCCGTCGGGCCATCTGTCCGGCGTGACCGACCTCAGCGTTCCGGTGCTTGGCCATCGCGGCGAGGCCATCGCCGCGCTGACTTGCGCCTATATCGGCCACCCCGACGAAACCGGGCCGCAAAGCCGCGAAAAGACCCTCGACGCGCTGAAAGCCGTGGCGGCGCGGCTGTAGCCGGTCCGTCCGGGCCAGTCGCGCAACCGTATCCCGGGCGATGACGCGCGCCCCGGTTTCACCCGGTGTTGAGGCGCGGCATCCGGGGCAAAGAGAAACGATTTTCCCCCATATGCCATAAAACCGAGGGAAAACTCGCGCGAGTCCGCCCCTTCCGGCCAGGCCAGAGAATGAAACGACCGCCGGCCGGATCGGGGCGGGATCAGCCGGCCCGGAACAGAGCCTGTTCCCCACCCGCCTGGCCGAGGCGTCGTGCCCGGGTGTAGCGGTTTTCCGGCGTGGAAAGCCCAAGGTTGGCGCGCAGGGTGCGCCCCTCGTAATCCTCGCGGAACAGGCCCCGGCGGCGCAGTTCGGGGACCACCAGCCCGGTGAAATCCTCAAGGCTCGCCGGCAGGGTGGGGAACATCAGGATGAAGCCGTCCGCGGCGCGGGTCTCGAACCATTCCTGCATGAAATCCGCCACTTGCTCAGGCGTGCCCGTCAGTCCGTTGCCGGTATGCGCCCGGGCGTAATGGGTGATCAGCTCACGCATCGTATGGCCTTGGGTCACGAACTCCTTCAACTCGTCGAACAGCGCCTTCGAGCCTTTGGCCTTTTCCGGCATCCGCTCCATCGGGAAGGGCTTGTCGAGGTCGACACCATGCAGATCG
>JAATGA010000141.1 GCA_015654855.1 Rhodobacterales bacterium | reverse complement strand
TAATCGTCGGCCCCGGTCTCCAGACCCCGCACGCGGTCGACCTCTTCCGAGCGGGCCGACAGCATGATGATCGGGATCCCGCGCGTCTCGGGCCGCGACTTCAGCCGCCGGCAAACCTCGATGCCCGAGACGTTGGGCATCATCCAGTCCAGCACGATGATGTCGGGCAGCGCCTCTTCGACGAGGATCAGCGCATCCTCGCCGGTGTCGGTGGACGAGACGCGGAACCCCTCGGCCTCGAGGTTATAGGACAAGACCTCGCGCTGCGCCGGTTCATCCTCGACCAGCAGCACGGTCGGCTGTTCGCTCGGCCCCGCCATGCGATCACTCCGCCGGGCCCGAAGTCACGTCGGCCTTGGGCCGCGCATCCTCGGGGTGTTTGCCGGTGACGAGATAGATCACCTGTTCCGCGATGCCGGTCGCGTGGTCGCCCACCCGCTCGATGTTCTTGGCAATGAAATGCAGATGCATACAGGCGGTGATGTTGCGCGGATCTTCCAGCATATGGGTCAGGAATTCGCGGAACAGCGCGTTATACATCTGATCGACCTCGCGGTCGCGCAAACGCACGTCGGCCGCCAGCGCCACGTCGCGCGCGATATAGGCGTCGAGCGCGTCCTTCAGCAGCAGTTGCACCGCCTTGGCCATGCGCCGCACCGAACCGGCGGTCGCGCCGATCGGCGCCATCTGCGTCAGAACCATCGCGCGTTTGCCGAGGTTCTTGGCATAATCGCCGCAGCGTTCGAGGCTTGAGGCGATCTTCATCACCGTCAGCACCGTGCGCAGGTCGGTGGCGTTCGGCGCGCGCAGCGCGATCAGGCGGGCGCATTCGGCGTTCACCTGTTCTTCCAGCGCATCGACCGCGTTGTCGCCGTTCCTGACCCGGATCGCCATTTCCTCGTCGCGGGTTACCAGTGCCTCGGCGGCATCGAGCAGCGCGGTTTCCACCAGGCCGCCCATCTTCATGATCAGCGCCTGCACCGCTTCGAGATCGCGGTCGAAGGCGGACGCGATATGGGGATTGTCGTTCGTCATCATGTCCTCGATCAGCCGATCCGGCCAGAGATATAGCTTTCGGTCCTGGGGTCCTGGGGCGAGGTGAAGATCTGCCCGGTCTCGCCGTATTCGACCAGGTTGCCCAGGTGGAAGAAGGCCGTGCGCTGGCTGACCCGCGCCGCCTGCTGCATCGAGTGGGTGACGATCACCACCGAGAACGAGCTGCGCAGCTCGTCGATCAACTCCTCGACCTGGGCGGTGGCGATCGGGTCGAGCGCCGAGCAGGGTTCGTCCATCAGCAGCACTTCGGGGCTGGTGGCGATGGCCCGCGCGATGCACAGACGCTGTTGCTGGCCGCCCGACAGGCCGGTGCCGGGGGAATGCAGCCGGTCCTTGACCTCGTTCCACAGCGCCGCCTTTTTCAGGCAGCTTTCGACGATTTCATCGAGTTCGGCCTTGTTGCGGGTCAGACCGTGGATCTTGGGCCCGTAGGACACGTTGTCGTAGATCGACTTCGGAAAGGGGTTGGGCTTCTGGAACACCATGCCGACCTTGGCGCGCAACTGCACCGGATCGACGCGGCGGTCGTAGATATCCTCGCCGTCCAGCGCGATCAGCCCGTCGACCCGGCACGAGGCGATGGTGTCGTTCATCCGGTTCAGACAGCGCAGAAAGGTCGACTTGCCGCAGCCCGACGGGCCGATGAAGGCCGTGACCGTCTTGTCGGGGATGGCGACCGACACGCCTTTCAGCGCGTGGCTGGTCCCGTAATGGACGTTCACGTCCTTTGCGTCGATTTTGACGTCGTGGGTGTCCACGGTCCGCTCCACAATTCGCATATCGTTCATTTTCGCACCTTTGCCCGTCTTTACCAGCGCGTTTCAAACCGGCGGCGCAGAAGGATCGCCACCACGTTCATCACGACAAGGAAGGCCAGCAGCACGATGATCGCGCCGTTCGACCGTTCGATGAAGGCGGGGTCCGCCCGCGAGGCCCAGCTGTAGACCTGCACCGGCAGCGCCGTCGCGGGGTCGAGCGGCGTGGCCGAATAGTTCGTCACGAAAGCCACCATGCCGATCAGCAGCAGCGGCGCGGTTTCCCCAAGCGCGGTGGCCAACCCCAGAATGGTGCCGGTCAGGATCCCCGGCATGGCCAGCGGCAGAACGTGATGGAAGACGGTCTGCATCTTCGACGCCCCCACCCCCAGGGCCGCGTCGCGGATCGACGGCGGCACGGCCCGAAGCGAGGCCCGGGTCGCGATGATGATCGTCGGCAGCGTCATCAGCGTCAGCACCAGCGCGCCGACCAGCGAGGATGACATCGGGAACTGCGCGAAGTTGATGAAGATCGCGAGGCCCAGGATCCCGAAGACGATCGACGGCACCTCGGCCAGGTTCGAGATGTTCACCTCGATCAGATCGGTCCAGCGGTTCTTCGGCGCGAACTCCTCCAGGTAGATCGAGGCGGCGACGCCGATGGGCAGCGACAGCACCACGACCAGCAGCATCATATAGGCCGAACCGATCAGCGCGATGCCAAGCCCCGCGGCCTCTGGCCGCTGCTCCGAGGCGTCGGTGCCGAAGATGAAGTTCCAGTTGAAATGCAGCGCCACCAGGCCGGCGCCCCGCATCTTGTCGATCAGGTCCAGTTGCACCGGCTTGATCTGCGGATCGCGCTCCGCCGTCTCGCGGGTGACGCGGCCCTTGAAGTAGCCGTCGACCCGGCCAAGCGCCAGAACCTCGACCTCGATCGTCCGGCCGATCTGCGCCGGATTGGCCAGCACGATGTTGCGCAACTGCGCCGGCGCCGCTTTCGAGATCAGCGCGGTCGCCTGTTTCGGATCGTCGAGCGCGATGCCCTTGTCGGCCAATGCCTTCAACAGGGCCACGTCCAGAACCCTGCCGTAGCCGACGGTCGTGACCTTCGCCAGATCGGCCGGGTTGCGGGCGCCGTTCGGGTCCAGAATCCCGGCCGACAGCTCCACCGGAAAGGTAAGCTGCGCCTGCCGGAAAGAGCTGATCCCGTCGCGAAAGATCGTGAACAGCATCAGCGCCAGGATCGCCAGGCTGATCGCGATGGCGATCAGGCCATAGCTTTTGAACCGGGTCTCGGCGGCGTTTCGGCGGCGCATCTTCACGTCCTGGACCAGGATCGAGGACCGGACCTGCGGCGCGGCGCCATTGGCGGAAATGTCGGTCATTCGTATTGCTCGCGATATTTGCGCACGACGTAGAGCGCGAGGATGTTCAGACACAGCGTGATGACAAACAGCGTCATGCCGAGCGCGAAGGCCACCAGCGTCTCGGGCGAGCCGAAATCGGTGTCGCCGGTCAGCTGGCCGACGATCTTCACCGTCATGGTCGTCATCGCCTCGAAGGGGTTCAGGCTCAGCTTGGCCGCCGCCCCTGCCCCCATGACCACGATCATCGTCTCGCCGATGGCGCGGCTGGTGGCCATCAGCCCGGCGCCGACGATCCCCGGCAGCGCCGCAGGCAGCACCACCTGACGCACGGTTTCCGATTTGGTGGCGCCCAGGCCGAACGAGCCGTCGCGCAGGGATTGCGGCACGGCGTTGATGATGTCGTCCGACAGCGACGAGATATAGGGGATGTTCAGGATCCCGATCACGATCCCGGCGGTCATCACCGAGGAACCGGAGTTCCCAAGCCCCAGCGGCTGCGCCAGCCAGTCGCGCAGGAAGGGGCCGACGGTGATCAGCGCGAAGATACCGAACACGACGGTCGGGATGCCGGCGATCACCTCGATCAGCGGCTTGATCACGCTGCGCGCCCTCGGGCTGGCATATTCGGCCAGATAGATCGCCGCGAACAGCCCCAGAGGCACCGCCACCAGCATGGCGACAAGCGTGATGTAGAGCGTGCCCCACAGCAGCGGCAGAAAGCCGAAGGTCGAGCCGCCCGAAAAATTCGGCGACCAGGTCACGCCGAAGAAGAATTCGGTCCACGGGTACATCCCGAAGAATTCGAAGCTTTCCGACAGCATCGAGGCAACGATGCCCACCGTGGTCAGGATCGCGACGGTCGAGGCGGCGATCAGCCCACCCAGCACCACCTTCTCGACCCGGTTTCGGGCTCGGAAATCCGGCTTCGTCGCCATCAGGGCATAGGCGAGGCCGGCCAGAGCCACCAGGATCACCACCACGCTGCGGCCGATCAGGCCGGAACGCGCCTGATCGCGCCAAGTGATCGCCGCGGCCAGCGTTTCAGGCGTGACGTCCGAGCCGAGCGCGACACCGACCGTCCCCAGCCGCGCGCGCACTTCGCCAGGGCTGATGGTTGCGACGTCCTGGGCCGGGATCGCACCGCCCGCGACCGCGAGGTCCAGGCCGCTTGCGACGCGCCGGATGTCTGCCATCGCCAGCTTGCGCGCTGCAGGCTCGGCAGCGGTCGCCTCCGGCAGGTGTGACACGACGCGGGATTCAAGGATCAGGGGCTGGGCGATCAGCCAGACGACCATCACGGCCAGCGCGGGAAGCGTCGCCATGATCGCGCCATTCCAGCCATAATAGCCCGGCAACGAATGCAGCTCGCGCGGATTGCCGCCGACCTGCGCCATGACGCGGCCCCGGCAGAAAATATAGCCGGCGGCGCCGATGGCGGCCATCACGGCAAGAAGCAGAAGAACGGACATGCCCCACCCATTCGAGGGAAAAGGGGACGGCGCACCTTTCGCGCCGCCCCCGCGTTCATGCTGGCGGAAGGATCAGTTCAGCGGACCCATCGGGGTTTCGGCGGCAACGGCAGCCTGAACCGCAGCCAGTTCCGGGTCGGGCACCAGACCATAGGTCGACAGCGGGCCGCCCGGGCCTGCCATATCGTCGGACACGAAGAAC
>JAATGA010000206.1 GCA_015654855.1 Rhodobacterales bacterium | reverse complement strand
CGACGTGATGGGGGTGCGGCCGGTCTGACGCCGGGCGGCGGGACCGCCGCCGGAACATGCGAAACGGCGCCCGCGAGGGGCGCCGTTCCCGTTTCGTGCGGTGAACAGGGCGGATCAGCCGACCAGTTCGAGGCCCGAGAAGAAATAGGCGATTTCCTCGGCTGCGGTTTCCGGCGCGTCCGAGCCGTGGACCGAGTTCTCGCCGACGGAAAGGGCGAATTCCTTGCGGATCGTCCCGTCGGCGGCATTGGCCGGGTTGGTGGCGCCCATCACTTCGCGGTTCTTCGCGATTGCACCCTCGCCTTCCAGCACCTGGACGACGACCGGCTCGGAGGCCATGAAGGCGACCAGTTCGCCGTAGAACGGCCGGTCCTTGTGGACCTCGTAGAACTTGCCGGCCTGGTCGGTCGACAGTTTCAGGCGTTTCTGCGCGACGATGCGCAGGCCGGCCTCTTCGAATTTGGCGTTGATCTTGCCGGTCAGATTGCGGCGCGTGGCGTCGGGTTTGATGATCGAGAGCGTGCGTTCGATGGCCATTTTGGCGTTTCCTTCGGTGTGCGGCAGGCGCCATGGCCCGCCCGGGATTTGCCGCGCCCTGCTATCATGCTGCGGGCGCGATGGGAAGCCGGCGCGATGGTGGCCGCCCGGGGCGATTGACAACCGGCGCGCGCCACGCCATGCCCCGCCTTATGCTGCGCATCGAGAACATCACCTATTCCGTCGAGGGTCGCCCCCTGTTCGAGGAGGCTTCGGCCACCATCCCCACCGGCCACAAGGTCGGCCTCGTGGGGCGCAACGGCGCGGGCAAGACCACGCTCTTTCGCCTGATCCGGGGCGAACTGGCGCTGGAGGGCGGGTCGATCTCGATCCCCTCGCGCGCCCGCATCGGCGGCGTGGCGCAAGAGGTGCCGTCGTCGGACACCTCGCTGATCGACACGGTGCTGGCCGCCGACACCGAACGCGCCGCCCTGATGACCGAGGCGGATACCGCGACCGATCCGCACCGCATCGCCGAGGTGCAGGCGCGGCTGGCCGACATCGACGCCTGGTCGGCGGAGGGGCGGGCCTCGTCGATCCTCAAGGGCCTGGGCTTCGATGCCGAGGCGCAACTGCGCCCCTGTTCGGATTTCTCGGGCGGCTGGCGGATGCGGGTGGCCCTCGCCGGAGTTCTTTTCGCCCAACCCGACTATCTGCTGCTGGACGAGCCGACGAACTACCTCGACCTCGAAGGGGCGCTGTGGCTGGAAAGCTATCTGGCGAAATATCCCCATACGGTGATCATCATCAGCCACGACCGGGGCCTTCTGAACCGGGCCGTCGGCGGCATCCTGCATCTGGACAACCGCAAGCTGACCTACTGGCAGGGCGGATACGACCAGTTCGCCCGGCAGATGACCGAACGTCGCGCCGTCCAGGCGGCCGAGGCGAAAAAGCAGGAGGCCCGCCGCGCCCACCTGCAAAGCTTCGTCGATCGGTTCAAGGCCAAGGCCTCCAAGGCCGTTCAGGCCCAAAGCCGGGTCAAGATGCTGGAGAAGATGACGCCGATCACCGCCCCGGAAGAGGCGGCGAAGACGGTCTTCACCTTCCCCGAACCTGAAGAGCTGTCACCGCCGATCATCAATATCGACGGTGCCTCGGTCGGCTATGGCGGCCCGCCGGTGCTGCGCCACCTGGATCTGCGCATCGACCAGGACGACCGCATCGCCCTGCTGGGCCGCAACGGCGAGGGGAAATCCACTCTGTCGAAGCTGCTGGCCGGCAAGCTCGCGCCCACCGGCGGCACCGTCACCAGGTCGAACAAGCTGCGCATCGGCTATTTCGCCCAGCATCAGGTGGACGAGCTGCATCTGGACGAAACGCCTCTGCAACATATCCAGCGTCAGCGGCCCGGCGAGCATCAGCCGCGCCTGCGCGCCCGGCTGGCGGGGTTCGGGCTTGGCGCAGATCAGGCGGAAACCCTGGTCGGGCGGCTTTCGGGCGGGCAGAAGGCGCGGCTGTCGCTGCTGCTGGCGACGCTCGACGCGCCGCATCTGCTGATCCTCGACGAGCCGACCAACCCCCTCGACATCGCAAGCCGCGAGGCCCTGGTCGAGGCGCTGCTCGAATATTCCGGCGCTGTGGTTCTGGTCAGCCATGACATGCACCT
>JAATGA010000195.1 GCA_015654855.1 Rhodobacterales bacterium | reverse complement strand
TACACCTGGCTGGAGCAGGGGCGCGGCGGAGCGCCCTCGGCACATGTGCTCGATCGCATTGCCACTGGGCTGATGCTGACCGAGCCCGAACGCGACCATCTTCACATTCTCGCTTTCGGCCATCCGCCCGAGGCGCGATACCGCCAGCCCGAAGGCATTACCCCGCGCCTGCAACGCGTCCTGGATGCCATGCCCTTCAGTCCTGCCATTATCAGGACGGCGACATGGGATGTGGTGGCCTGGAATGCGGCCGCAACCGTGATCCTGACGGACTATGCCAGGCTCCCCAAGGACCGGCGCAACATCCTTCGCATGATGTTCTCCGACGAACGGGTGCGTGCGGCGCAGGACGATTGGCAGAGTGTCGCCCGCTATGTCGTCGGCGCGTTCCGGGCCGATGCCACGCGTGCAGGTGCCGGTGTGGAAATTCAGCGGTTGGTCGATGAGCTTTCAGCCAGCAGCCCCGAGTTCAGGGCACTTTGGGATGACAATGAAATCGCGGGGTTCCAGGAAGGCATCAAGCGTCTCCACCATCCTGTCCTGGGGCCAATAGAGCTTGAATTCTCGACCTTCGCCGTCGAAGGAAGATCTGACCTCAAAATGATGGTCTACAGCCCAGCTAACCCCGAGGTCATGGAACAGTGTCGCTCCCTGATTTCGGGGGTGTGTCGCTGAGGGCAGGACATGCGCCGACCGCGTCGGATTAGTCAACCCTCGACCGCATCCTCGAGCGCTGCGATCAGTCCTTCCAGGACGCGGCGTGCAAGCTGACGCTCGTCTTCATTCAGGCCGCTGAGAGCGTCTTCGCTTATTCCGGCGATCACGGTTTCGATCTCCCCGACTTTCTCCCGTGTCGCGGAGGTTAGGGAGAAAAGGGTGCTTCTTCCGTCCGAGGGGTCTGGTCGGCGCGTGATAATTCCGTCCCGCTCCATTCGTGAGAGCGTAGCCGCCATTGTGGGCTGCTCGATTCCGGCCTGTTCCGCGAGTGCCTTTTGATACAACGCGTCGGCCGGAATCAGAGCAGTTAGAACCGGCAGATAACCGGCCGAGAAACCGAGCGGTGCGAGCCTGCGGTCCGCCAGTCGTCGGAACAGGCGCGCGGCACGGTTCGTGAGGTGACCTAGAGAAGGGTCGGTAGACATATTTACATCGCTTGCTATATGATTTATATAGTATGCTAAGTAACATGTCGTATCCCCGTATTGCAAGAAGGGGTGACGGGCACCGCCACGTTCAAGGAACGAGAAGGGTTTCGGCAATGGATATCAAGAGAAGTCCGGTCCGCTACGGGTCAATCGCTATTGCGCTACATTGGATCTCCGCGATCGCGATCATCGCAATGCTCGGGACGGGGTTTGCGGCGGCTTTCGGTGCCGAGGCCCAAAAGCCAATGATCCTCAGGGTGCATGTGCCGCTGGGCGTCCTCGTTGTTAGCCTCACGATCGCCAGGATCATCTGGCGGTTCATCGATACCAGACCAGGCGATCCCGCAGGCCAGTCACGCTGGCAGGCTTTCGCAGCGCATAGTGTTCATGCGCTGCTTTATGTGGCGGTTCTCGTGCTAGGTGCAAGCGGGATCGGGCTTATGGTCTTGTCCGGGGCGGCGGGGGTTCTGTTCCTTGGAGCTCCCGGTCCATTGCCCGACTTTGCCGAATTCGCGCCGATGGCCGTCCATGCATCCGTCGCCTTCGCGCTGGTCTCCCTGATCCTGGTGCATTTAGGGGCCGTGCTCTACCATCAGTTGGTTCGGCGCGACCGAATTCTTTCCCGTATGGGGATTGGGACAGTTCCGGGGCAGTAGGCACCGGCGCGCGACGCGTACCGATCTTACAGGTCGGCGCCTCTGACCATGCCGTTGCACTCCCGCATAATTCGGGTGAGGTGCGAGAGCGCCGGGTGGTTTCGCCGGCGGGTCAAGTAATAGATGTGGTAGCCCGCACCGTCGGATCGGCACTCCCACAGACGACCTTGATGCCTGGGACGAAGTGAATAATGTGCAGTGCCGTGCATCAAAAGGCCTCTCCGAAGCTCGCGGTGATCACACGGGATAGTCCCGGTACCGCATCGAAAGCAGCCCCCAATCCCCGGCACCAGCGCACATGATAATCCATCTTTTTGCAATTACTTCAACACATTAACTTATCATTATGGGTGATCCACAACCACCCTTCGGGGGATCCGACGCCCTCGAACGCCGATATCACCATGACCATGCAGGTGCAGGAGGCGGCGCAGGTGCTGGGCATCACGCTGCACGACCATCTGATCGTCGGGAAATCGCGCGAATTGTCCTTCAGGGCTGAAGGCTATCTTTGACGAAGGCGGGTTTCAGCCACAGTTCGACCCGCCGGTTCAGCCTCCGGCCCGGCCCTGTCGTGTCGCAGGCCATCGGCAGTGCCTCGCCAAAGGCGGCGACGCGGGGCAGGCGATCCTCGGGCAGGTCGGGGGCCAGTTCGGCCAGGGCCGCGCGCACCGCCCCGGCCCGGTCGCGCGACAGATCGAGGTTCGCATCCGCCGCGCCCGATCCGTCGGAGAAACCGGCAAGGATCAACGCCTCGCCCGCGAAGGATCCAGCCTCCAGCAATTCTGCCAGGTCGATCAGGTTCTGCCGCGACGCGGGGTCGAGGTTGGTCGACCCGCCCTCGAACCGAAAGGTCAGGGACATCCGGTCGGCACCGGCCATCACATCGACCAGACGTTTCAGATCGGCGAGGGTGGTTTCCTCGCCCGCGCCCTGAATCGCGTTGATCAGGCGCAGCCCGTCGGCGGTCATCGGCTGACGCTCCGCCGCCCGGTCGATATAGCCCGATTGCGCGACGACCGCCTGGGCCCGGGGGGTGGACAGGAACTCCAGAAACTCGCGTGCGACCAGCGGCAGACGGCGGCGGGGCGTAAGCAGATAAAGCGGCAAGGAGAGCGGGTAATCCTCGGCCTTGACGGCCAGGCCGGTCGGCAGCAGGGGAAAGCCGCAACTGTCGCTGAGCGGCAGCGTGCGCGCCCGGCCGGTTTGCGCCCGGCCGGTCACGGCCAGCGCCCAAGGGTCGCGCGCCACGGCCTCGGCCAGCGATTTCTGGTCCGGGTGGGTGATTGCGGCGCGGATCCCCTTGCCCAGACGGCGCGACAGCGCGACCTGAAGGTCGGTATCGGCGGCCAAAGCGTGCAGCACCAGTGGCATATCCGGCCCGCCGATCTGCGCCCAGTTCTCCACATCCCCCGCCAGTGCATGGGCCAGGTCGGGGGAGGAGATGCCGGGCAGCGGATTGTCGGGCGCCACGATCGGCACCAGAGCATCCATCGCCAGCGCCCGGCTGCCGAGGTCGGGCTCGGTCGCGGCGGCGATCATCAGCTCGGCCCGGCCCGAGACGAGGGCGGCGCGCGCAACCTCGGGCGCGGCGGCCCGGAACGACACCTCGGCCAGCACCGCCGCGCTGTCCGGGTCGGTGATCAGCGCCGGGCCATCCGCCGTGGCGGGCGCATAGTTCAGCCCCCGCGCGGTGGCAAAGGCGGCGAACAGTGGTCCGACCAGCGCCGCGCCGGCATCGGGTTCGCCTGTAAGGCGGATCACCGCCCGGGGCGCAGTCAGATCGGGACAGCCCGGCCCTTCGCACAGCACGCCCTGGCCGTCGACCGTCAGAGGGCCATATTGCGAATCGATGCGGTAATATTCGCCGTCATAGCCGACCAGCGTGCCGGCGAGCGACAGGCTGCCGTCGCGGGCGGTCAGGGTCACATCCTGAGCGGCTGCGGCGACGGGAAAGAACAGCGCGGCGAAGATCGCCGCGCGCCAGGAACTGGTTGCCATGAAACCTTGTGCCGCCCTTAGTTTGCGGCGGCGAGTTTCGGGTCCGTGGCGAGATTTTTCAACACAAGATAATCGCCTGTCGCATCACATCCCGGCATTGCGACGGTCAGGTCGGTCACCCGCGTCGCGCCGCCGAGGGTGTTCAGCGTCTCACCCAGCAGGTCTGTGTCGCAGGTCGCGGGCGTCACGGCGGCCTCGACCAGGATGTCGACGCGGGTGCCGGGGCGGGCGGGCCAGGTGTAGACCTCGGCCAGAAGAGGCAAATCGACGCTCGCGTCCCCCAAGGTGGTCAGATAGCCGCCGCCGGGCGCAACGCCGGCCAGGGGAGTCCTTGGATTGGCGGCCGATACGTCGCCCGGCTGACCGTAGCCCGCGCCGCCTTCCAGCGCGTGGATGCCGAAACCGGACACGCCCTGCCACTGGATGCCGAAACGTCTCAGCGCGGCGACTTCGGGGACGGCCACGCTCGATGCGATATGCGCGCCGTCGGGGAACTTTGCCCCGACCAAGGCCTCGGTGGTCAGTGCGGGAAGCTGCGCGAAAATCGCGCCCGACGCGGTGGTCTTCGCGGTGACGGCAAGGCCCGCGTGGGACAGCACCACACGCTCGCCGGGATTGCAGGGCGCGGTCAGCACGACGCTGACGAACCCGCCGGGCACAGGCGCGAGGTCGAGCGCCATCGTGCAATCCGCTGCTGCGGAGTCGGTGGCGGCAGGTTCTGCGGTTTCGGTCGGGGCGGCGACGGCGGCCGCCCCGGCGACCGGCGCGGGGTCGCCCAAGGTCGCCTCTGCGGCGGAAAAGTCGGGCTGATCCTGGTCGGTCAGCGCCGGATCGGCTGCGGCCTCCACAGGCGTTGTTTCTTGCGTGACGGATGCCGTCCCGGCCAGGTCGGACAGGGCGGTGTCGGCGGGTCCGGTCGCAACGAGCACCCCGGGCTTTACAGCGAAGGAAGCGGTCGGTTCCGCCGCCTCCGGTCTGGCTGCGATGGTTTCGACGCCGGTCGGGACGGGCTGTTTCGACGCCTCGTCCTGGCCCTGCTCGCCGTGCGACACGCTTTGGACGAAATGGCCCGCCGCGGCAGCGACGGCAACGATCGCGACGCCGCGCGCCACTTTCCGTTTCAGTTCCATTCAGCCCTCCACCAAAAACAGTCAGACCCGATTTCGGTGTCCTGACTGCGCGCCAAAGCGGGCGGGAGCGTGGCGATTCAGGGGAATGTTTCCGCATCGCATGGTAATGTCGGGGCAGCGGGCGCGCATTGCGCCGCGCTTTGGCCGCAATCGGGCCGGCAGGCGTCATTGGAAGCGGTGTGCCGGGTCCGATGGGAATCGGGTCCGGCCGGAGTCAGGCCAGTTCAGATCGTGTCAGGCCAGGCGGCCGTGGCAGTGCTTGAACTTCTCGCCCGATCCGCAGGGGCACAGATCGTTGCGCGACGGATTGCCCCAGGTCGAGGGGTCGGCCTCGTCGAAGCCGGCCAGAACCGGGGTGCGGACCACGGCCTGGGCCTCGACGGGCTGTTCCTCGGGCTGCACGACGCGGGTTTGCGACTGCTGAGCCAGGAACTGCTGCATCATCGCCTCTTGCTCTTCCTTGGTCAGCGGGCGGATCTGCGAGATGCGCTGGGTCACGTCCTGACGCAGGCTGTTCAGCATCGACTCGAACAACTGGAAACCTTCGGTCTTGTATTCCGAAAGAGGGTCGCGCTGGGCATAGCCCCGGAAGCCGACGACCGAGCGCAGATGTTCCAGCGTCAGCAGATGCTCGCGCCATTTGGCGTCGATGGTCTGGAGCAGAACCTGTTTTTCGATGGACCGCATGGTTTCGTCGCCGAAGGCCTCGGCCTTTTCGGCGGTGGCCTTGTCCGAGGCTTCGGTGATCCGTTCAAGGATCGCCTCGTCGTCTACACCCTCTTCGGCGGCCCAGTCGCGGACCGGCAGGCCAAGGCTCAGCTTTTCGGCGACCTGGGTTTCCAGCGTCTCGACCTGCCACTGGTCGGGATAGGTGCCGTGCGGGATGGTCGCCGAGACCATATCCTCGATCACCTGATGACGCATGTCGTCGGCGATTTCGGAAACATCCTCGGCCTGCATGATCTCCAGCCGCTGGCTGAAGATCGCCTTGCGCTGGTCGTTCATCACATCGTCGAATTTCAGCAATTGCTTGCGGATGTCGAAGTTGCGCGCCTCGACCTTGGCCTGGGCGCGTTCGAGGCTTTTGTTGACCCAGGGGTGAACGATGGCCTCGCCTTCCTTCATCCCCAGCGTCGACAGGATCTTGTCCAGCCGTTCCGAGCCGAAGATCCGCATCAGATCGTCTTCCAGCGACAGGAAGAAGGACGACCGGCCCGGGTCGCCCTGACGACCCGACCGGCCGCGAAGCTGGTTGTCGATCCGGCGGGATTCGTGGCGTTCGGTCGCAAGGACGAACAATCCGCCGGCCTCGATCACCTTTTGCTTTTCGGCAGCGTGCTCAGCCTCGATCCGGGTGCGCAACTCGTCGGGATTGGCATCGGGGTTGGCCGCCAGTTCCTCGTGCACCTTCAGATCGACGTTGCCGCCAAGCTGGATGTCCGTGCCGCGACCGGCCATGTTGGTGGCGATGGTCACGGCGCCCAGACGGCCGGCCTCGGCGACGATCTTCGCTTCCTGTTCATGCTGGCGGGCATTCAGCACATTGTGCGGAATGCCCTCGCTGGTCAGCAGACTCGACAGGAATTCGGACTTTTCGATCGAGGTCGTGCCGACCAGCATCGGCTGGCCCTTGGCATGGGCCTCTTTGATCGAGGCGACGATGCCTTCGTATTTCTCGCGCGCGGTACGATAGACCTGATCGTGCTCGTCGGTGCGGGCGACAGGACGGTTGGTCGGAACCTCGACCACGCCCAGCTTGTAGATCTCCATGAACTCGTCGGCCTCGGTCACGGCGGTGCCGGTCATGCCGGCGAGCTTGGCGTAAAGACGGAAATAGTTCTGGAAGGTCACGCTGGCGAGGGTGACGTTTTCCGGCTGGATCGTCACGCCTTCCTTGGCTTCGATCGCCTGGTGCAGGCCGTCGGACAGGCGGCGGCCCTTCATCATCCGGCCGGTGAATTCGTCGATCAGCATGACCTCGTCGTCGCGGACGATATAATGCTGATCCTTGTGGAACAGCCGGTGCGCCTTCAGCCCCTGGTTGATGTGATGGACCAGGGTCGTCGATTCCGGGTCGTAAAGCGTCTGATCCGCCGGCAGCAGGCCCAGTTCATGCAGCCGCTGTTCGAGGAACTCGTTGCCTTCCTCGGTGAAGGTGGCGTTGCGCTGTTTCTCGTCGACCTTGTAGTGCTCCTCGGTCAGTTCCGGCAGCACCTTGTCGATGGCGGTGTAAAGATCGCTGCGGTCCTGGCTGGGGCCCGAGATGATCAGCGGCGTGCGCGCTTCGTCGATCAGAATCGAGTCAACCTCGTCGACGATGGCGTAGAAATGCCCGCGCTGCGCCATTTCCTCGACCGAGCCCTTCATGTTGTCGCGAAGGTAGTCGAAGCCCAGTTCGTTGTTCGTCGCATAGGTGATGTCGCAACGATAGGCGTCGCGCTTTTCGCCATCGGGTTGATAGGGATAGACGACGCCGGTCGTCAGACCCAGGCGGGCATAGACCCGCCCCATGATCTCGGCGGCGCGTTTGGCGAGATAGTAGTTGACCGTGACGATATGCCTGCCCTTGCCGGCCAGCGCGTTCAGATAGGCCGGGAAGGTCGCCATCAGCGTCTTGCCCTCGCCGGTCTTCATCTCGGCGATATTGCCCTGGTGCAGGAAGATCCCGCCCATAAGCTGCACGTCGAAGGCGCGCAGGCCAAGCGCCCGGCGCGCCGCCTCGCGGCAGTTGGCGAAGGCCTCGGGCAGCAGATCGTCGAGGTCGGCCCCCGATTGCGCCCGTTCGGCCAGGGCCTTTGTGCGCTCCTTAAGCTGATCGTCGGTCAGCGCCGAGAACTCCGGTTCCAGCGCGTTGATCTTCGCGACCAGGGGGCGCACCGACCTGACCTTGCGGTCGTTCGGCGTGCCGAACACCTTAAGGATTTTCAAACCCAAATAACTTTTGATCCTTTGGGCTGCTCACAAAGTCATAATAGGGAAATTTGACCCCCTGTAACCCAAGAATCTGAGAAATTTTTTTGGGTAAGTTTCTCGGGTACATGCCGGAGTTATGCGAGAGCGCATTATTTCCTGCCCATACTAC
>JAATGA010000017.1 GCA_015654855.1 Rhodobacterales bacterium | reverse complement strand
GGTTGTCGACGACATAGCGGTCGTAGCCGGGCCCGCCCGACATCGTATCCGCCCCCGCACCGCCGTCGAGCGAATCCGCGCCCGCATCGCCATACAACCGGTCATTCCCCGCTCCGCCATACAACCGATTGTCGCCGGCGACTGCCGTCAGCAGGTCGTTTCCGTCGCCGCCATAAAGGAAATCGTTGCCCTGATCGCCCTGGATCGTGTCGTCGCCGGCGTCGCCATACAGGGTGTCGTTCCCCGCGCCGCCGTAGATCATGTCGCCACTGCCGCCACCATAGATCAGATCGTTGCCCTCGTCCCCCCAAAGCCGGTCGGCGCCGTCCTCGCCGAAGAGGCTGTCCGAATGCTGCCCGCCGTAGATGAAGTCGCTGCCCGCGCCGCCATACAGCAGGTCCAGGCCCTCGTCGCCCCGGATCGTGTCGGCGCCCATGCCGCCATAGATCGTGTCCTGATCCGGCCCGCCCCGGATCGCGTCGTCGCCGCCCAGCCCCTCGATATGGTCGTTGCCGCTGCCGCCGAGGATGGTTTCGGCGGCGGCGGTTCCGATCAGACGGTCGTTGCCGGCCGATCCGTCGAGCGGCAGCATTTCGGGCGCGATGACCGGCACATGGGTCAGGTTCAGGATGTCGGCGTTGGTCAGGCTGGCCGCGCTGATGGTGCCGCCGCCGGCGCGGATCAGCACCAGCGTCTCGGCGCCGTAGACCAGTGTCAGCCCGTTCGCGGCGGGCGTCAGAACCAGTTGTGAGATGTCGCGGATCATCCCCCAGGCCGACAGGTCGAGCCTGTCCTGGCCCGGAGTGAAATCGGTGACGTAATCCGTCGCCCCGTCGGCGGTCAACACGAAGAGGTCGGCCCCCGCGCCGCCCGTCATCGTATCCGATCCGGCGCCATCGACGATCACATCCTCGCCGCTGCCGCCGGAAAGGGTTTCGGACGCCGCCGTGCCGGTGACGGTGCGCGCCGCGGTGCCGATGGCGAAGAACAGGCGCGTTATGCCCGCCTCGGCCCCGCTGGCCGCGAAGATTTCGATCCCGCCCGCGACGGGGCGCGCGGCGATGGCGCTCACGTTTTGCAGGCCCATGGCAAGGGAATCTTCGATGGTGGCCAGCGCGACCAGCCGTCCGCCGGACAGAAGCCGGAAGAGTGTCAGCCCGTCGTCCGCGCCGCCGGCGATGATATAGACCTCGCCCTGCCAGGTGGTTGTGGCGATGGCCCCGACGCCGCCGAAGCGGGTGGTCAGATCGTCGAGCACATGGTCCGTCACCTCCATTCGTCCCATCGCATCGACCCGCGCGACGGTCAGGGTCGAGGATCCCGCCGCGGCGATCAGCAGATAGGTCTGACCCGGTAGTGTCACCGTTTCGATCGCGGTCGGATCGGCGATCCACAACCCGTGGTCGGCACCGAGGCCCGCCACCTCGGTCAGACGGCCATCGTCGGCGATCTGCCAGGAGGTCACGCCGTTCGTGACCTCGCTGGCGGTGAACAGATAGCGGGTTCCACCGACCTCGGCTGCGGCGACGGCGACCACACGGTCGGCGAAGGCGCTGCCGGTGTCGGCGGTGGTGAAGCCGCCGGTCAGAAGGCCGCCGGTCTGGCTGAAGACCGCCGCGCCGATACCCGAGGTTCCGTCCAGCCCGCCATAGACCACCTGTCCGAAACTGCCCAGGTTCACCGTGGCCGTGCCGACCAGATCGGCCGGCACGCCGGGCAGATAGCCGAGGTAGCTGCCCTGGTTGATTCCGCTGGAATCGAGGGTGACGCGGCGGATGCTGCTTTCGACGCCACCGGCGGTGATCAGCGCGTTCAACTCGCCGGTCGAGATGACGCTCAGCCCGGCCTTTGCGCCTGCGGCATCGCCGCGCCCGGTCGAGGCGGTGTCGGTGAGCGTCACCCCCGTCGAGCCCGGAGACCAGGCCGTGATCTGCCCGCCGTATCGGGTGGAGGCATAAAGGAACTCCGGTATCGGCCCGGCCCCGTCGGGGTCGAGCAGAAGCAGATCCACGATCCGTGACGTCGACTGATCGCCGGCCGTCGTCCAGCTTATGAATGTCAGACCAGGCACCTATCCCCCTGTCGAACGCAAATCCCACCACTGCCGAACCTGTCGCGGCAGGCGGGCGGGGGCGCAGCCGGAATGCGGCAGGCTGCGGGAGATTGATGCGGGTTTTCGGCGATTGCCGCACAACGGGTCACGCGAGGTGCTCCAAGGGCGGGTGCGAGTCGCAAACCCGAAGGCATTTGCGCACCAGGTTGCCGCATATGGCCGGTGCGGCACAGACGGAGGTGTGCGGACATCCATACCCGGGACTCTGTTGCGCGTCGGCGCCGTGCGGGTGGCGGATCTGATCGCGGGTCAGGGACAGCCCCCCGACAGGCTTGCGCAGCATCGCCACACGCCTTATATGCCGCCGCGAGAGGTTGGCGCGGGCAAGCGCCTCGCCAACCCGGTCAGGTCCGGAAGGAAGCAGCCGTAACGAGTCCCGTTTGGGTCGTTGTCCAGCCTCTCACCCTTTTTCCCATATCGAGATCGCCGGCCCCGTCGCCCTGCGCGGTCGTCTGTGCCGCCGGAGCAAAATCGTTTTGCCCGCAGATCGTCACCTGGTTTGCACTATGTTCTTGCCGCTTGGGAATTCTGCCGACATAGTGTCAGAAAAATTCCCAGGCTGTGGCGGAGAGCAGGATGCAGACGGATTTCGACAGCCTGTTGCAGCGCGCCGGTTGGTCGGTTGCCGATGCCGCGAAGCGCCTGGGCTATTCCGAGGGCCACATCTACCGCTGGAAACGTGGCGAGGAAACCCCGCGCGAGGCTGTCGTGCAGGTCTTGCGAGCCGAGGCGGATCGCAGGGCGCGTCCGGCGGATGCGGCGTCCTTCACCTTCGTCGATCTGTTCGCAGGGATCGGCGGACTGCGCCGGGCGATGGAAAGCGCGGGTGGGCGCTGCGTTTTCACATCCGAATGGGACCGTTACGCGCAGAAGACCTATCTGGCGAACTATCCCGACAACCGCCCGATCGCCGGGGACATCCGCGAGGTCGCAGAGGATGACATTCCGGCGCATGACGTGCTGGTTGCGGGTTTTCCCTGCCAGCCGTTCTCGATCGCCGGCGTGTCGAAGAAGAACGCGCTCGGCCGGCTTCACGGCTTTCAGGACGAAACCCAGGGCACGTTGTTTTTCGACGTGTTGCGTATCCTGAAACATCATCGCCCGGCGGCCTTTCTGCTGGAAAATGTCAAAAATCTGAAAAGCCACGACAAAGGGCGCACCTTCGCTGTGATCCGGCGCAAGCTGGAGGAAGAACTGGGCTATGCGATCCACACCCGCATCATCGACGCGGGCCATTTCGTGCCCCAGCACCGCGAGCGGATCGTGATCGTCGGCTTCCGCGATCCGGTGCCGTTCCGGTTCGAGGATATGGCCCTGCCGGCCTATGGCGCGCACCGGCTGAAGACGATTCTGCACCCCGAAAACGGCATCGAGACGCCCGAGGGGCATTTCACCGCGGGACCCGACGCCAAGGTCAGCGAGAAATACACGCTGACCGACAAACTGTGGCAGTATTTGCAGGACTATGCCGCCAAGCATCGCGCCAAGGGCAACGGGTTCGGCTTCGGTCTCGTCGGACCGGGCGACATCGCCCGCACCCTGTCGGCGCGGTATTACAAGGACGGATCGGAGATCCTGATCCGCCGCGGCGCGGGGCAGAACCCGCGCCGTCTGACCCCGCGCGAATGCGCCCGGCTGATGGGATACGACGACAGCTTCCGCATTCCAGTCTCGGATACCCAGGCCTATCGGCAATTCGGCAACTCGGTCGCTGTCCCGGTCTTTGCCGAGGTGGCGCAGGTGATGCGGCCGCATATCCTGGCCCTGATGGCCGAGGCCGGGGTGGCTGCGCGCAAAGTTGGCTGACGTTCACGACAGCGCCACCCGCAGCCGCAATATGGCGGCGGTGCGCGGCAGCGATACCAGGCCGGAGATGCTGTTGCGCCGGGGCCTTCACGCGCGTGGCTTTCGCTTTCGGCTGCACGACAAGCGATTGCCTGGTCGCCCCGATCTGGTCCTGCCGAAATACCGGGCCGCGGTCTTCGCCAATGGCTGTTTCTGGCATGGTCATGGCTGCGACCTTTTCCGCTGGCCCGCGACGCGAGCGGAGTTCTGGCAGGCCAAGATCGGGGGAAACCGCGCCCGCGATGCGGCCAATCTCGCGGCGCTGGGCGCGGCGGGATGGCGTGTCGCCGTGGTATGGGAATGCGCGATCAAAGGCCGGCACCGCCGCCCGGTCGAAGAGGTGATAGACAGCCTTGACCGCTGGCTTCACTCCGACGCCCTGTTCCTTGACCTCGCGGGACGCCAGGCCGGGGAACCGGCCTGAGATGGCGGGCAGGGGCTTTCTTTCGGGCTATTTCATCGGCGCGGGCGCGAAGGTGCTGCGCGCGACCGGGGTCGATCCGGCGATCTCGCACGGGCATGAATTCCAGGGCGTCGACATCTTCCGCACCTTCGTCGGCACGCCGTCCGCGCGGGAACGCATCCCGGTCACCTATATCTGGGCCGACGACGTGCAGGAGGCGCCGCTGCGGCTGGAACTGACCGGGACATGGTATAACAGCCGCAAGCAGCAGCCGCATCGCGCCCCCGAATACCGGCTGTATTACCCCGCCGCCGCCGAAAGCGTCGTCCATCGCGCACGGGCCGGCGACACGCTGTTTCTGTGCATGACGGCGGAACGGCGGGTGCTGGCGATCCTTTGCCCCTCGGGCAGTTCGGCGGAACAGAAACTGCTCTGGCTCTTCGGGCTGCAACTGACCGACGACTACGCGCTCAGCCAGCGCGATCTGGCCGAAGAGGGCGGGCGCGGGATAGATCTGGCCGCGAAATTCATCCTCGACGAATTGGGGATCGAGGCGGACGAGCCCGAACCCGACGCCCTCGGCCGGATGGTCGCGCGGTTTGGTGCAGGCTTTCCCGGCACGGCGGCCTTTTCGGCCTTTGCACGGGAAACGCTGGAAGAGGTCGATCCGCTGGCCGATCCCGATGCGACGCTGGTTGCCTGTATGGAGCGGGAAGAGGCGCTCTTTCGACATATGGAGCGTCTTGCGGTGGCCGAGCGGCTGCGGACCGGGTTTTTCGACGACGGACGCGCGGATGTCGACGGGTTTCTCGCCTTTTCGCTCAGCGTGCAGAACCGGCGCAAGTCCCGCGCCGGCTATGCCTTCGCGCATCATGTCGAGGCGCTGCTGACCGCCTGGGCCATCCCGCACAAGCGCGAGGCGACGACGGAAAAGCGCTATGCCGCCGATTTCCTGTTTCCCGGCGAGGCGGAATATGCCGACCCGGCCTTCCCCGCCGCCGGTCTGCGGATGCTGGCGGTCAAGACCACCTGCAAGGACCGCTGGCGCCAGGTGCTGGCCGAGGCGGACCGTATCGCGACGAAACACCTGCTGACGCTGGAACCTTCGATTTCGCGCGCGCAGATCGCCGAAATGCGATCGCAATCCCTGCGGCTGGTGCTGCCGCAAAGTCTGCACGCCACTTGTCACGCCGATCTGCGGCCCTGGCTGATGACTCTGCGGCAGTTCCTCGAACTGGTCGGTGGCGCTCAATCGGCGTGACGCCGTTCCGGTGCGCCCGCCAACTGCGCGGCGGCGGCGAGCCGTCTTCCGCGCCGCATTACGAGATAATGATGTCCCTGCGTGAGCGACGGCACCATGCGCCGAACCTGCTGTTCCTGTTCGCGGAACGGCGGGGCTGATCCACCGGGCGGGCAAGCAGGCGTCAGCCCGCCTCTGCTCCGGCAATATCGGCCGGGCGGTCGATGTCGCGCGCCTGATCCGGCGTCAGTTTCAAAAGCCCTTCGGCCGGCAGCGCGGCGAGGAACCGTCGCGCGCCGCGATCGCCCTCGGCACCCGCGCGGGCGGCGGCATAGTCGCGCGCGAGCAGCACCATCGGCGGCATCCGCGCCCCGCCGATGGTGCAGGCATTCGATGTCGCACCCCGACGCAGCCGCCGAAGCAACTCTGCCGGCACCCCCGGCATGTCGCCGAGGCAGATCAGGAGTCGCGCCGCCCCGCGCTCCCGCGCGAGGTCGATGGCCCGATGGAACGAGGCTGCCATCGGCTGATCCGGGGCGATGAAGACCCGGGCGAAGGTTTCGGGCAGCCGGGCCGCCACCGCGGGCGAGGAGACGACTGCCGCCACCGCGTTGCAGCCGGCAGCGTCAAGCGCCGATGCCGCCCGCGCGACCAGCGGGCCGCCGAGAAACGGCGCCAGCAGCTTGTCGTCGGGTCCGAAGCGGCGCGAGGCTCCGGCGGCAAGCAGGACGCCGAGACAGCTCGTTCCCTCTGTGATCGCGGCCATGAAACCGGCTCCGGCTGGGATGGCCAGCGCCTTTCGGCGCGGCCGTTTCATGGGCGAGACAGCGCCATCGGCTGCCGTCCTGTCAAGCAGGGATCGGTGGGCGCAACCGGATGTATATTGTGCTGAATGCGCCCCGGGGTCGAGGTGCCGAAGACCTCGGACGAATTCCGCGGCCCGGTCGACAGGATCGGGGCGGCGTGCCCTGTCCCGCGCGCCGCGCCGGCAAGGCCGGCGAGAGGACAAGCTCTTTATCCCGCCCCCCGGGGATCGGCCGATCGCGATGGCCGGGACCTTGCAGCCGCATCCGCGCTCAGCGCGCCAGCGTGAAGGCGCCGGGATTGTCCTCGAAGAACCGCCGCACCGGGGCGGGCAGCGTGGTCGCGCGCATCCGGTGCACCCCGCAAAGGTTCAGCGCCGCGCGGTAATCCGGCCAGCGCCCCGCCGCGTGCCAGATCATGGGCGAGGAATAGGGCGTGTTTCCCATCCGCCAGGACAGGCCGAAGGTCATGCCGCGCAGGTAGTTCTTCTGATATTCGCTCGGGACATGCAGGATGGTCTCGGCGATGGAGCGGTCCGCACGGCGGACGGTTTCGACCACGAAGATCCGGTCGCGGTGTAGCGAGGCCAGGCCGACATATTTGACCGCCTGACGGATCTCGTTGTTGGCGTCGAGGTTGCGCTCGACGGATTTCACATGGACCGCCCCCTCGTGCTCATGCAGCACCGAAAGCCCGCAAACCACCCGGTCGGGCCATGAGGGCGAGATATGCCAGGTCTGATAGGCGCCGAGATAGCGGCGCAGCACGGAAAGACTGCCCGGAAAACTGCGCGCGAGTTCCGCCTGGAACTGACCTACGCCCTCGCGCTGGCGGCTGTGACGGTTCTGGAAAGCCGCGGGATCGAGCAGAAAATCCTCGCTGCGCAGGCCGAAGTATTCGGCGATCCGCGCCAGAGTATAGGGCGAGGGCCGACCCTCGCCGCTGGTATAGCGGTTGAACTGCTGGCGGTTGAGCCCGATCTCCCGGCAGATCAGCGAAACCGAGGGTCGCGTCGCGCAAAGCCAGCGCAGATTCGTCGCCAGGGTCGATCCCGCGCCATTGTGCGGCCCGGGGGGAGTCGTGTCGGCCATCGCTGTTCCGCCTTGTCATGATCCGGTTCCGACTGCGCGGGCTTATCAGCACGCGCGTTCAGCAGCCGCGAATTAAATAGCGTAAATCAGCATAAAACAGCGTCAAGTCGCTAAATTGCGCGACCCGGACCCCTGGCCTACGAATCGCCCCGCAGACCAGCAACGAGAGCGCCATGCCCGCCGATATTCCGCCCAGCACCCCGCAATCCGTCACGGTTCACGAGAATATTCTGATCCCGCTCGCCGACGGGCGGCGGCTCGCGGCGCGGGTCTGGTTGCCCGTGGGCTGCGGGCCGGTTCCGGCGATCTTCGAATACCTGCCCTATCGCAAGCGCGGCGGCACAGATCTGCGCGACGACACGACCTATCCGCTGCTGGCCCGGGCGGGCTATGCCGGGGTGCGGGTCGATATTTCGGGCACCGGCGAGTCCGACGGGCTGCTTGACGACGAATACAGTGAGGACGAACTGTCCAACGGCTGCGAGGTGATCGCCTGGATTGCGGCGCAGGACTGGTGCGACGGCAACGTGGGAATGATGGGCATTTCCTGGGGCGGGTTCAACAGCTTGCAGATCGCCATGCGCCGCCCGCCCGCGCTCAAGGCGGTGATCTCGATGTGCGCCACCGCCGACCGCTATGCCGACGACATTCACTACATGGGCGGCTGCCTGCTGAACGACAATCTGACCTGGGCGGCGCAGATGACCGCGACTCTGACGCCGCCGCCCGATGCGGGCCTGCGCGGTGCCGATTGGCGCGAGACCTGGCTGAACCGGCTTGCCCATATCCCGCGCTTTGCGCCGCTCTGGCTGTCGCATCAGCGCCGCGATGCCTATTGGAAACACGGCTCGCTTTGCGAGGACTGGGTGGCCCCCACGGCGGCGGTGTTGCAGATCGGCGGATGGTCCGACGCCTATCGCAACACGGCGCCCGAGGTGGTGGCCAATCTCAAGGCCCCGGCGGCGGCGATCATGGGGCCGTGGGACCACAAATATCCCCATATCGCCCGTGTCGGCGCGCCCGGCGATTTCCATGGCGAGGCGATCCGCTGGTTCGACCACTGGCTCCGCGGGCGCGACACCGGCGTGGCGGCGCTGCCCGCCTATCGCGCCTATGTCGAGACCTTCTCGTCTTCGCCCGACCTCGGGCCGCGTCCCGGCTATTGGGTAAGCGAGGCCGAATGGCCCCCCGCCGCGCCGGATACACTGAGCCTCGGCCTCGCCCCGGGTGCATTGCGCCCCGGCGCGGGCGGGGGCACGGCGCGGCTGGCGACGGTGCAGGTGGTGGGCACCGCCTCGGGCAATTTCTGCCCAGGGATGCGACTCGAAAACGAGCTTCCGGGCGATCAGGCCCCCGACGACGCGCTGTCGCTGTGCTTCGACACCGCGCCGCTGGACGAGGATATCGAGATCCTCGGCCAGCCCGAGATCGAACTGGTGCTCACCTCGTCCACGCCGATGGGCATGGTGGTGGCGCGGCTGTGCGAGGTCGCGCCGGACGGGCGGTCGATGCTGGTAAGCTATCGCCCCTTCAACCTGACCCATCGCGTGTCGCACGAACACCCCGAGCCGATGGTCCCGGGCGAGACGGTGCGGATCCGCTTTCCGGTCAACCATTGCGCGCACCGCTTCGCGCGCGGCAACCGGATCCGGCTGGCGCTGTCGAACAGTTATTGGCCGATGGTCTGGCCCTCGCCCGAACCCACCGACTACCAGCTCGACCTTGCCGGATCGGCGCTGCATCTGCCGCGCCGATCCGGCCCGGCAGATCCGGGCGCGATGGCCCCGGCTCGGGCATTTCCGACCCGGACGGTCGAACCCGTCACTCCGGCGACCGGCAGCACCCGGCGCTGGATCGCCGAAGACGGGCGGCACTGGCTGGAAACCTTCGACGATTTCGGCGCGAACCACGATCCGGCCAGCGGGGTGAACGCGCAAGGCACGGTGCGGCAGAGGTTCGCCGTGGCCCCGGACGATCCGCTGTCCGCCTCGGTGGACCTGCACTGGTGCAAACGTCATCAGCGCGGGGAAAGCGCGATCGAGGTCGAGGTGATCCACCGGATGCGCGCCGACGCGAGCACCTTCCATATCGAGGCGGGTATCACCGCCCGCGAAAACGGCGCGGTCGTGTTCGACACGACCTGGAGCGATGCGGTGCCGCGCGACCACCTCTGAACGCCGGACCAACAAGAAAAACGGAACAGGAAAGGGAAAACCATGACACGCAAGGCCAATATCATCTGGAACCATATCGGTGGATCCATGGGCCGACGGCAGTTCCTCGGCACGGCGGGGGCTGCCGGTCTGGCCGCGGCCTTGCCGGGCGGCATGGCGCGCGCGCAGGCGGGCTCGACGCTGCGCATCCGGTCCTATTCCGATCTGAAATCGCTCGACCCGGCCTTTTCGCAAGGCCTGCCCGCCGAAGCGGTTCAGGCGCCGATGTATTCGAAACTGGTCCAGTTCAAGCCGGGCAGCACATGGGAAACCCAACTCGACGCGGCGGCGATGATCGAACAGGTCGACCCGACCCATATCAAATTCGCGCTGCGCGACGATCAGGGCTTTTCGCGCGGCTTCGGCGCGATGACCGCCGAGGACGTTAAATTCTCGTTCGAGCGGATCGTCGATCCGGCGCTCGAATCCCCCAACAAGCCCGACATGGGCAGTCTTGCCCGCGTCGATGTCACTGGCGAACGCGAGGGGGTGATCGTGCTGAACGAACCCTATGCGCCGATCTGGACCGTGGCCTTGCCGCATATCGCTGGCAACATCCTGTCGAAAGCGGCGGTCGAGGCGTCGGGCGGCCGGATCGACCTGGTGTCGGCGGCGGAATCCGGGCCTTACATGTTCGACAGCTACGTCGCCAACCAGAAGACCACGCTGGTGCGCAATCCAGGCTGGAAGGGCGCGGCACCCGCCTATGACCGGATCGAATTCCTGCCGATCGGCGACGAGAACAGCGCCGAGATCGCCTTCGAGGCGGGCGAACTGGATTTCACCGGCGTGCCGGTCTCGTCGATCGAGCGGTTGCGCGGCGCGACGCCGAGGGGCGGGATTCTGGCCGAATTTCCCTCGCTCTACTACGTCTGGCTGGGGATGAACCTCGACAACCCCAAGCTCGGCAATCTCAAGCTGCGGCAGGCGATCCAATATGCGGTCGATGCCACGATGATCACTCAGGCGGCCTATTTCGGCGTGGCCGAGCCCGCGACCGGACTGATCGCGCCGGGGCTGATCGGTCACCGGCCCGCGGGGCTGATCCCGGCCGGGGGAGATCTGGAAAAGGCCCGCGCGCTGCTGGCGGAATCGGGCGAGACCAATGTCACCCTGACGCTCGACATCAACAACACCACGACCTTCGCGACCGCCGCGCAGGTCATTCAGGCGACGCTGGCGCAGATCGGCATCACCGTCGAGATCCGCTCCAACGAAGCCTCGGCCTTCTGGTCGCTGGGGGACGAAGCGGCGGGCGACAGCTGGAAGACGCTCGAACTGGTGCTCAACCGCTTCTCGATGCTGCCCGACCCGTCCTATGCCACCGCCTGGTTCACCTGCGCTCAGGTGGGCTCGTGGAACTGGGAACGGTTCTGCTCGCCCGAATTCGACGAGTTGCACCGCGCTGCCTCGATCGAGACCGATCCTGCCAAACGCGACGAGATGTATCGCCGCGCGCAGGATCTGATGGAGGAGACCGGCGCCTATCGCTTCATCACTCACGAGGCTTCGGCGGTGCTTTACCGCGATACGGTGACCCCCGCGCTGCGCCCCGACGGCTTTACCCTGCTGCGCTATTTCGGCACGGTCTGAATCCGTCACGCAAGGCACGGCCGGGCGGCGCGTCACCCCGCCGCCCGGCGCCGTTTCAGAGGAGCCTTATGACCCTTTTTATCGCAAGACGACTGCTGCTCGCGGCGCTGGTCACTGCTGCGGCAATGGCTTCGATGATCGTGATGCTGCATCTGGTGCCCGGCGATCCGGTACGCACCATGCTCGGTTCGCGCGCGACGCCCGAATTGCAGGCGGCGCTCAACGCGCGCATGGGCCTCGACCAGCCGCTGCCGGTGCAGATACTGCGGTTCTTCGGCAACTTGCTGCGCGGCGACCTCGGCACCGATGTGTTCGAGAACCGTCCCGTCGCGACCATCGTCATGGAGCAACTGCCCTATACGCTCGAACTCATCCTTGCGTCGATTTCGTGGTCGCTGGTGCTGGGCGTGCTGTTCGGCGTGCTGGCCGCGGTGCATCCGAACGGGGTGTTCGACCGGCTGGTCGGAGTTCTGTCGGTCGCGGTGATCGCGGCCCCCGCCTTCGTGGTCAGCCTGCTGAGCCTGCTGCTGTTCTCGGTGCATC
>JAATGA010000481.1 GCA_015654855.1 Rhodobacterales bacterium | reverse complement strand
GATGAGGGCTGCGCCGGGCTGGGCAAGGTGACCGGGGTTCTGGACCGCATGGCGGACCCGGAATATCCCGGCAAGGTCATCGTCTTCACCCGCGACTGAATCTGCGGCGGCGCGCCCCGTTTCGCGGTTGACTCTGCCCGCCGCGTTGCTAAAAGGCGGGCTTCAAGGATTTCGCGGGGTGGCGGCGCTTCCCCGATGCAGGAGAGACGACCATGGCCACACCGGCGACGATCAAGATCCGTCTGAACTCGACGGCTGGCACCGGGCACTTCTATGTAACCAAGAAGAACGCCCGCACCATGACCGAGAAGATGACGGTCCGCAAATACGACCCCGTGAAGCGGGAGCATGTGGAATACAAGGAAGGCAAGATCAAGTAAGATCGCCTTCCCGTTCCGGGACCGGAGGCCGCGCCGCAGGGTGCGGCCTTTTGCTTTTGGGTCCATGCGCTTTGGTGGGGCCGGCGGGGGGATGGCGGGGACATGAAAAATGCTCCTGGCGGAAACAGGCCCTGCGCAAGGCGCGTATAGGATAAGTGCCGGTATCCTTTCCTTGTGGTGGACGGGCGCTCTGCCCGAAGGAAACTGAACCACCTCGCGGCACGTCCCATGGGGGCGGCTGTCACGAGGAGCCCAAGGCCGCGGTTGCAATGTCAGGACGCCGATAACCGGATCACGCCTGCGATCAGCACCCCGCATCCGGCCAGCCGCCAGGGTCCGACCTTCTCGCGCAGGACCAGCATCCCCATCAGCGCGCCGACCATCATCGACATTTCCCGCATCGGGGCGACGAGGCTGAGCGGCGCGCCGGAGGTCAGCGCCGCCAGCACGAGGATATAGGACAGCGGCGACAGAAGCCCCACGCCGAGGGCTGTCCACCAGTGCCCCCGCATCGCCAGGGCGGCACGGCGGGGATTGGAAAGGATCAGCGGCAACAGCAGGAAGAACCGCAACAGGTTCGAAAACCAGTCCAGCACCACCGGCGCGATGCCAAGCGCCTTTACCGCATAGGCGTCCACCACCGTATAGGATGCGATCAGCCCACCCGTCGCGACGCCCCAGCGAACGCCGGCCTGTCCGCCGGGGCGGGTGAAGGCGGACAGCTTTCCCTGGGTCGCGATCAGCAGGATGCCGGCCACGACCAGCGCCAGCCCGAGCAGCCCGGCTCCCGTTGGCGATTCCCCAAGGATCAGGAAAGCGCCGATGGTCGAGAGCATCGGACCTGTTCCCCGCGCGACGGGATAGACGACCGAAAGATCGGCAACCTGATAGCCTCGTTGCAGGCACAGGCTGTAAGCCAGATGGATCATGCCGCTGAGCAGCACGAAGCCCGCACCCGCCCATGTCCATGCGATGCCCGCGCCCCGCGCGAGCAGATACAGCACCCAAGGCGCATAGGCGACGCAGGCGATCAGATTGTAGGCGAAGACGAAAACCGGCCCGACCGATGCGGCCCGTTTTGCAAGCAGATTCCAGCTTGCATGGATGAAAGATGCGAGAACGACAAGAAGCAGCGAGGCAAGCGTCATTGAGACCCCCTTATGCGCCCTTCGGCGCGGTTGATCCCGACGTTTCCTCCCCTGGGCTTTTTCCCCTTGGGTGCAGCCGGGGAACTCCCCCGGTCTCTGCAACGCTCGGTCCTGCGGCAGATTGCCCGGAACCCTAGTTGCCACTCAGTCGATGCCCGATCCTAACCGTTGTCAGGGCGCGGCTTCAAGGCCTGACCCGCGGCTCCGTCCGGCGAGGCAGGCCCTTGCCGGTCATGGCCGCAACGACGAAAACGCCGCCATCCTTCACGGGTGGCGGCGCGGTTCGCCCGGCAGCCTGTTGCCTGCCTTTGTCTCAGGCCCAATGCGCGGCCTGCGGTTTGCGCCCCGGGGGGATCAGTCGTCCATCTTCAGCGCCGCGATGAAGGCCGATTGCGGGATTTCGACCTTGCCGAACTGCCGCATCTTCTTCTTGCCCTCTTTCTGCTTGTCGAGGAGCTTGCGCTTGCGCGTCGCATCCCCGCCATAGCATTTCGCCGTCACGTCCTTGCGCATGGCGGAAAGCGTCTCGCGCGCGATCACCCGGCCGCCGATGGCCGCCTGGATCGGGATCTTGAACATATGGCGCGGGATCAGCTCTTTCAGCTTTTCCACCATGGCGCGGCCGCGGGCCTCGGCCCGGTCGCGGTGAACCATGATCGACAGCGCGTCCACCGGCTCGTCGTTGACGAGGATCGACATCTTGACCAGGAAATCCTCGCGGTATTCGCTGATCTGATAGTCGAAGCTGGCATAGCCCTTGGTCACCGATTTCAGCCGGTCGTAGAAGTCGAAGACCACCTCGGCCAGCGGCAGGTCGTATTCGACCATGGCGCGGGCGCCGGCATAGGTCAGGTTCAGCTGGATGCCGCGCCGGTCCTGGCACAGCTTCAGGATATCGCCCAGGTATTCGTCGGGCACCATGATCGTCGCCTTGATGCGCGGCTCTTCGATATGGTCGATCAGTGTCAGGTCGGGCATGTCGGCGGGGTTGTGCAGATCGCGCACCTCGCCATCCTTCATATGCAGCTTGAAGACCACGCTCGGCGCGGTGGTGATCAGATCGAGGTCGTATTCCCGCTCCAGCCGGTCGCGGATCACCTCCAGATGCAACAGCCCCAGGAATCCGCAGCGGAAGCCGAAGCCGAGCGCGGCCGAGGTTTCCATCTCGTAGCTGAAGCTCGCGTCGTTCAGGGCCAGCTTTTCGATGGCGTCGCGCAAAGCCTCGAAATCGGCGGCATCGACGGGGAACAGACCGCAGAACACCACCGGCTGCGCGGGCTTGAAGCCGGGGAGCGGCGTGTCGCAGCCCTTGCGCTCATGGGTGATCGTGTCGCCGACGCGGGTGTCGCGCACCTGCTTGATCGAGGCGGTCAGCACCCCGATCTCGCCCGGCCCAAGCTCGGCGATGTCGACCATCTGCGGCTTCAGCACGGCGAGTCTGTCGACACCGTAGACGGCATTCGTCTGCATCATCCGCACCCGGTCGCCCTTTTTGATCACCCCGT
>JAATGA010000373.1 GCA_015654855.1 Rhodobacterales bacterium | reverse complement strand
GTCGACACCATGCAGATCGGCCTCAAGGAACTCCTGCAACATCAGAAGACCGACTTCGGGATGCATCAGATCGACCATCTGCTGCGCCTTCGCCTCGGCCAGGGCCTTCGTCTCGCCCACGGTGACAGCGATGCCGGGCATGATCTTCAGATCGCTTTCATCGCGGCCGTATTTCGCCATCCGGGATTTGACGTTCGCATAGAAGGCCCGGTTCTTTTCGATGTTCGAGGCGAGCGAAAACACCATCTCGGCGGTGCGGGCGGCCAGTTCCATCCCTTGTTCCGACCCGCCCGCCTGGGCGATGACCGGGCGGCCCTGAGGGCTGCGGGCGATGTTCAGCGGGCCGCGCACCTGGAAATGCTTGCCCTTGTGGTTCAGCGTGTGCAGCTTTTCCTTGTCGTGGTAGATGCCGCTTTCCCGGTCGAGCAGCAGCGCATCCGCCTCGTAACTGTCCCAGAGGCCGAAGACGGTATCAACGAATTCCTCGCCGCGCTCATAGCGTTCGGCATGGGGCGGCAGGCCCTCGCGGTTGTAGTTGTAGCCGGTCTCGTCATGGTCCGAGGTCACCACGTTCCAGCAGACCCGCCCGCCCGAGATATGGTCGGCCGAGGCGTAGAGCCGCGCGATGTTGTAGGGCTCGTAATAACTGGTCGAGGCGGTGGCGACGAAACCGACATGGTCGGTGTGCTGACTGAGTGCGGTGATCGCCGTGATCGGCTCGAACCGGTTCATCTTGGTCGGGTTGCGGGCGAGCGCATCGGCATCGCCCACCGACGCCGCCGGGCTGTCGGCGAAGAACATGAAGTCGAGCTTCCCCGTCTCGGAAATCTTCGCGCAGCGGATCAGGTGGCGCAGATCGTTGGCTCCGTTCACGTCGCTGTCGGGGTGCAGCCAGGCGGCGGGATGAAAGCCGAAAGTGTAAACGAAGGTGCCGAGTTTCAGTTTGTCGTCGCGTGCCATGCCGCCGTCCCCGTGATCTGTCTGCCGGAATCCGTGCCGATTATGCGATCGGATCCCGGCGGGAGGAACCTTGAATTTCCGCGTAGATTGGCAAACCGGGCGGCATTATTGCCGCAGTCGGGCGAGCACGGCGGCATAGGCGGCGGTGATCGCCTGTTCCCCGGCGTGGCGGCCGCCCCGGATCACATGCCGCCCGGCGGACCAGACATCGCGCACCACCCGGTCGTCGCCGGCGAAGATCCAGGCGTCGAGCAGCCGGTCGCCCGTCAGCCCGGCAAGATCGGTCGCCCCGGCGTCGAGCGCCAGCAGATCGGCCAGCAGCCCGGGCTTCAGCGCGCCCGAAGGCCGCCCCGCCGCCTGCGCCCCACCCGCCACGGCGCCGTCGAACAGCACCCGTCCGGTCGACCGGTCCGCCGTGGCCATCGCCGCGCGCGAGCGGTCGCGCAGGCGCTGCGAATATTCCAGCACCCGCAATTCCTCGGCGAGCGCGATGCGGATGTTGCTGTCGGACCCGACACCAAAGGCGCCACCGGCGCGCAGCCATTCCACTCCGTCGAAGATCCCGTCGCCGAGCGAGCTTTCGGTGATCGGGCAAAGCCCCGCCACCGCGCCGGTTTCCGCCAGACCCCTGGTCTCATGCGGCTGCATCTGCGTAGCGTGGATCAGGCACCAGCGAGCATCGACCGGGGCATTGGCCAGCAGCCATTCGACGGGCCGCGCGCCACAGGCGGCGCTGACCTCTTCAACCTCGGCCACCTGTTCGGCCAGGTGCAGGTGCAGCGGCGCATCGGGGCGCAGCGTCGTGACCCAGGCGAGGTCTTCACGCGACACCGCCCGCAGGGAATGCGGCGCGATGCCGATCCTCGCATCGGCGGGCAGATGGGCCAGCGCGACCTCTGCCCCCTCGACCAGGCGGGCAAAGCGGTCGGGGTCATTGCCGAACCGCAATTGCCCGCCCGCCAGCGCCCGGCCGTCGCAACCGCCCTGGCGGTAAAAGACCGGTGCCAAAGTCAGCCCGATCCCGGTCTGATCCGCCGCCGCCGCGATCCTGGCCGACATCTCGGCAACATTGTCATAAGCCGCGCCGCCGGGCGCGTGGTGCAGGTAATGAAACTCGACCTGGGCGGCATAACCCGCCCGCAGCATTTCCAGCTGCACAAAGGCCGCGACCGCCTGCACATCCCCGGGCGTCAGCCGTTCGAGGAAGCCATACATCAGGCTGCGCCAGGTCCAGAAACTGTCGCGCGGATCGGGACCGCGCGCCTCGGACAGGCCGGCCATGGCGCGCTGGAAGGCGTGGGAATGCAGGTTCACCGGGGCGGGCAGCAGCAGGGTCCGGCGTTCCGCGCCGGGGGGCGGGGCGACACCCGCCGTGACCGAGGCGATACGGTCGCCCTCGATCCGCACCAGCACGTCGCGCGCCCATCCATCTGGCAACAGCGCCTGTTCTGCCTGGATTTCAATCACCGGACCCTCCTTTTCCGCCAGTGGCGCGAGAAGCGTTGACACGTTTATTATGACTAGACATAAAAACCAAAACCGACCGCGAGAATCAAGATGGAATGCGATCCCTCCGAACCGATTGTCCTTGCCGATCTGGGGGCCGCGACGCTTGGCCCGGATCAGGGCTATGGCCTTCTGGCCGATGCCGCAATCGCGCTGAAGGGCGGGCGCATCGCCTGGGTCGGCGCGGCGACGGAACTGCCGCAGGACTATGCAGGATGGCGCATCGAAAGGCTGGGCGGGCGTCTGGTGACCCCTGCTTTCGTCGATTGCCACACGCATCTGGTCTTCGCCGGTAACCGCGCCCGCGAGTTTGAAATGCCGCTGGAAGGGGCCAGCTATGAAGAGGTCGCACGGGCCGGTGGCGGCATTGTTTCCACCGTGCGTGCCACCCGTGCGGCGGGCGAGACGGCGCTGATTGCCGCCACCCTGCCGCGTCTGGATGCGCTGCTGGCCGAGGGTGTTTCTGTGGTCGAGGTCAAATCGGGCTATGGCCTTGATGTGGAAACCGAGCTGCGGATGCTGCACGTCGCCCGGCAGCTGCAATCGCTGCGCCCGGTGCGGATCCGCACCACCTTCCTCGGTGCCCATGCGACCCCGGTGGAATACAAGGGGCGCAACGCCGATTACATCGCCGAGGTCTGCATCCCCGCCCTGCGCGCCGCCCACGCCGAGGGTCTTGTCGATGCGGTTGACGGCTTCTGCGAGGGCATCGCGTTCTCGGTCGCCGAGATGGAGCCGGTATTCGCCGAGGCGAAGGCGCTCGGTCTGCCGGTGAAACTCCATGCCGAGCAATTGTCGAACATCGGCGGCATCCGGCTGGCCGCGCGTTATGGCGCGCTGTCGGTCGATCATGTGGAATACGCCAATGACGCAGACGCGGCGGCGCTGGCGGCATCCGGCACGGTGCCGGTGCTGCTGCCCGGCGCCTTCTATGCGATCCGCGAGACGCAAGCGCCCCCGGTGGCAAGTTTCCGCGCGCATGGCGTGCCGATGGCGCTGGCCACCGACTGCAACCCCGGCACCTCGCCCATGACCTCGCTGCTGCTGACGATGAACATGGCCTGCACCCTGTTCCGCCTGACGGTGGAAGAGGCGTTGCGCGGCGTCACCGTCAATGCGGCCCGCGCTTTGGGGTTGAGCGATACCGGGCGGATCGCGGCCGGAATGCGCGCGGACCTGGCGGTCTGGAACGCCGAAAGCCCGGCCGAACTCGCCTATCGCTTCGGGTTCAACCCGCTTCACACCCGCATTTTCGGAGGCCTTTGATGTCCCTGGTCCTGACCCCCGGCACGACGCCGCTTGGCATCCTCGAAACCCTGTGGCGTGACGGCGCGCCCGCCCGGCTGGACCTCGGCGCGCGCGGGGGGGTCGAGGCGGCGGCGGCGCTGATCGCGCAGGCGGCGGCGGGGGATTCGGCGGTCTATGGCGTCAACACCGGCTTCGGTAAGCTCGCGCTGATGCGGATCGCGCCCGAGGATAAGGCGACCCTGCAACGCAATCTGATCCTGTCGCATTGCTGCGGCGTGGGCGAGGCGCTGGACCGCAACACCGCCCGTCTGGTGATGGCGCTGAAGCTGCTGAGCCTGGGGCGTGGTGC
>JAATGA010000166.1 GCA_015654855.1 Rhodobacterales bacterium | reverse complement strand
TCCGGTGCGCAGGCGATGATGGCATTGCGCTCGGGATCGTCGATCGCCTCATCGATGATCCAGGCATTCAGATCCGATCCCGCGAGACTGCACGCGAGCAGATCCGCCCGCAGGTCCCGGTTGTTTTCGATCAGGAGGTTCATCGCCATCCGCCCGCCAGGCGCCAGCAGGCTGCGCAGTGCATCGCAGGTCGGAGCATCGAACTCGGCCTCGAAGGCAAAATCGGGGCCTCCCACATCAATTGCGAGTCCCTCGAAGCGCTGCGTCGTTTCCCTGACGAAGTCCTTGAAGTCGGCCGTCACGCAGCGGATCTCGCGCGGCATCCAGAAATACTCCTGCGCGATCTGGAAACTGAGCGGGTTTCGGTCGACCACGGTGACGCTTTTGCCTTGCCGGTGCAGCATGGTCGCGAGCGTGCCGCCGGCGCAGCCCAGCAGCAGCACGCTGGCCGCCTTCTTCAGGATAGTATTCATCAGGTGGACATAGGTGAAACAGCTTTCTCCGCTCGGGCGGGCATGGCTCTGGAACACGTTTCCCTCGTAGTAGCGGCGGGCACCGGTCGCCTTGTCCTCGATGACGCAGATCTTGCCATGTGTTCCGTCGAAATATCCGAGTGTCCGCATTGCCGATTTTCACCGTGACCTGTATCCGATCGCCCGAGCAGAAGCGCTCTTTTCCGATCGCTGGTGGGCGAGACGATATCGAGAAGTTTCTAACGATATGAAAAAGGCCGCATGACAACGGCGAACCGCCGCGCGAGAAACCGCATCTCACCCATTTCGCGGGCGAAACCCGGGCGGGATTTCATTCGATCCTGAACTCCGCATCCGAAGACACGAAAATCAGCGTCTGCTGATGAAACAAGGGGATGCATAGCACGGGCTGAGTGTTCCGATACCCCTGGACCGGCGGACCGAGCACAAGCCTGTGACCTTTCAGATAGGCATCCCAGATCATCGGGAAATCCATGCCTTCCCGGATCAGCGCGTTGCAGCGGTCGACAAGAGTATCGGTCCTCTTCATGCAGATTGCCCAGCCGCAGGTTTGAAACGCTTCCGATTCAATAGAATCGCCCGTGCGATGGAAATTGATCTGGATCAAGGACTGTATGAATTGTGGGTCTCCACCGCCCTTCCGGCTGTCCCGGATTCAGCCTGGTGCCTTGCCGTCCCAATGCCGGGCACACAGCGCTCTTGCCGCGATCGAGCCGCCTACCGCAAAGAGCATCGGAAACAGGAAGTCGTGGCTCACATGGGTGAACTCGACGATCAGGGCGATGGCGGTGATCGGCATCTTCATCGAGGAAGCCAGGAAGGCGGCGGCACCGATGACGGCAAAGGCTCCCAGCGGAATGCCTGGCCATGCGAGCATCCAAAGGCCTCCGAGAACCACGGCAAGCAGGGCGCCGATGGTCATGCCGGGCGTCAGAAGGCCGCCCTGCCCGCCGGCTCGCAGGGCTGCCAGGGTGACGACCAGCCGCAGGAGCAGGAGCAGCGCGGCGAACCCGATGGCGAGATCGCCGGCGAAACCAAGCTGGATCGGACCCTTGCCGTTCCCCAGAAGCTGTGGGAAGGGCATGGCCAGCACGCCGATGAGGCTGAAGACGGCAAGGCAGGCCGGCAGGAGGCGCCAGTCGTGCGGAGCCCTGGCGCTCATGGCGGCCGTTATCCGGGTAAACCCATAGGCGGCTAGCCCGAAGATCGGTCCCGCCACGATCGACCAGACGACAAGGGACGGCCCGATCGGAAAGGAGGCGACATTGTATTGCACCTCGTCCCCCAACCCGATCCAAGCCACCATGGCCGCGATCACCGCCGTCGAGATGGCAGGGATCGCCGCCGCAAGACTGAATGTCGAGAGCAAGACCTCAAGCGCGAACAAGGCACCGCCGAGAGGGACGTTGTAGACAGCGGCCAGGCCCGCCCCCGCGCCGCAAGCCACCATGATCCGGCCTTCCTCCTGGGAAAGACCCGCGCGACGGGAAAGCCATCCGGCGAAGGTTGCGCCGATCTCACGCGGCGCAACCTCGCGGCCGAGCGGAGAGCCCAGCGCGACCGTGACGATCTGGAGCAGATCATGGACCACCGTCTCGGGGACGGGCATGCGCGTCTCCGGTGAACCGATGGCCTTCCTGATACTGACCAGCGGCCTGCCATAGCGGTAGAGAGCCCACCAGCCGGCCCCGGCGACGAAGCCGCAGCCAAGCAGGACGAGGAACCGCCGGGAGGCCGGCGCGGCGCTGACGCCTTGGAGGAAACTTTCGCTGCTGATCACCTGTCCGAGGCTGTAGCCATAGGCCATGTGCTGCACGAAGTGCAGGAGCAGCGCCAGCATCATGGCGCCAAGACCGGCACCGATACCGATGAGAACGGTTACCGCCGCAAGCCTCGACAAAGGCGTTCGCGACGAAGCGGGAAAGGTATCCGGCGTTGGCATGACAGTCCCTGACATAGCAAGCAGGCGGGCAGACGTTTCACTGCGGGGCGAAGGACCGAGGCGGCGGCAGAAAGTAATAGCGGTTGCTTCGTTGCGGGTCTTCCATATCAGCAAAGGTTTTTCCAAACGCACCCGATCGCAAACGCCATGAAAGGGAGACGAAAATTCTCGACCGCCTGGAAAAAGCCTGGCACGGGAGGACCGGCGATAAGGGTCAGGACCTTCCGCCCGCACGCTTTAGAATCAGTATAAATTATTGATATTGCATATGTTTTACCGATGGAGTACTGCCTTTCAGGCTGACTGCCGCCGCTGCATCTCGTGGCCGAGCAACCCTGCCGGCCAATATGCGTCCGAATATGCCACAGCCGTGGCTTTGCTCCTGACTCATCGGCAGGAGCTTTTAGATTGCTGGAATGTGACAAAGACCGATCGTTCAGCGAGGCGCACGCAGATGACAAGACACAGACTATTGGCCGTGATGGCCATGACCGGAATGCTGGCCGCCTGCGCAACCATGACCCCGGCGGAGCGGCGTGCGGCCGACGAGCAGGCCTGTGCGGGCTACGGCTTCCGAAAAGGGACCGAGGGCTTCGCCAATTGCCTGCTGCGGCTGGATCTCAGCCGCAGGGCCGACCGTCGAGCGATGGAGCAAGACTGGTCGTATAATGATCCGTTCCTGTATGGTTCCCCGGTCGTCATATACCGTCCAATCTATTCGCGTAGAACGCCGTAAGCCCGGAGCGCGACATCGCTTGGTCTCAATTCCCCGTTAGGAATCTTGGCCCCGGTGGTTGTTCAAGCTCTGTGACGAAGAAGCTATCATATTGCGACGGATATGTTTCCGTATAAACAATATCATTTTCAAACGTTTGGAGTGAAACGATGCGGCTTTTGAGTTGTACTGCAATCGCACTTTGCCTCAGCCTTGCCTATGTTATCCCCGGGCAGGCTGAGACAGCCGCCAATCTTGCTGTCCTGCGGGGACTCTCGCCGCTATCGGTTCTCAGCAAATCGCAGAGTGGCAAGGCGGCCTTGTCTTCGAACTACGCGGTCACCGGCGGTATCCAGATGGGCGACATCCGCCAGCCGACCTTGCTCCCCTTTGCCGAACAGCAGCAGCAGGCC
>JAATGA010000163.1 GCA_015654855.1 Rhodobacterales bacterium | reverse complement strand
TGATGGGCTATCCGGTGCTGCTGGTCGAGGACATGCCCGACATCGCGGCCAATGCCTATGCCATCGCCTTCGGCGATTTCAGCGCGGCTTACACCATCGCCGAACGCCCCGATCTGCGCATCCTGCGCGACCCGTTCTCGGCCAAGCCGCATGTGCTGTTCTATGCCAGTAAACGGGTGGGCGGCGATGTCACCGATTATGCGGCGATCAAGCTGCTGAAGTTCGCGACCGCGTAACACCACGGCATCCCGGCGGTCCTTCGCGACCGTCGGGACCCGGACGCGCGCCGGTGCCTTCGGGACCGCGCCGACCAGCCCTTCCCCTCCGCCGGGGCGGTGCGGGGTGCGCGTCCGGCTCATCGGCAGGGGGCAGTTCCATGACCGGAGAGCGGCAGATGATGTTGATCGAGGAAACGGCGGTGCCCATAGCGGCATTGCCGGTGCAGGGGCTGAAGGACCATCTGCGGCTGGCCACCGGCTTTGCCGCCGGGACGGGCGTGCAGGACGGGCTGCTGGAAAGCCATCTGCGCGCCGCGCTGGCGGTGATCGAGGCCCGGACCGGCAAGGCGCTGCTGGCACGCCGGTTCCGACTGGAACTGGCGCGGTGGCGTGAGGTCTCGGGCCAGGCGCTGCCGGTGGCGCCGGTCAGCGCGGTGATCTCGGTGGGCCTGCGCGACGGGGCCGGGGTGCTGACGGCGCTGCCGGCGACTCGCTGGCGGCTGATGCAGGACATCCATCGTCCGCGCCTGGCGGCGGCGGGCGTTTCGCTGCCCGAGGTGCCCGAGGGCGGCAAGGTCGAGATCACCTTCGACGCAGGGTTCGGCGCCGACTGGGCGGGCGTTCCGGCCGATCTGGCGCAGGCGGTGCTGCTGCTGGCCGCCGAGTTCCACGAGCGCCGGCACGAGGGAGCGGGCGGGCCGCAGGGCCTGCCTTTCGGCGTGCAGGTGCTGATCGAGCGCTGGCGCACGGTGCGGGTGCTGGGGGGCGGGCGATGAGCGCGGTGCGGGCGAACCGTCCGCTGGACCTGCTGGAGCGTCAGCGTGTGCCCGATGGCGCGGGCGGGTTTGCCGAGGGCTGGGTGGTGCTCGGCACGCTCTGGGCCGAGGTGAAGCCCGGCACGGGGCGGGATGCCACCGGGGAAGAGGTGATCCTGGCGGAGGTGAGCTATCGCATCACCGTGCGGGGCGCGCCCCCGGGTTCGCCTGAGCGGCCGAAACCCGATCAGCGGTTCCGCGAGGGCGCGCGGGTCTGGCGTATCCTGGCCGTGACCGAGCGCGATACGGCGGGCGACTGGCTTTTGTGCTTTGCCCGCGAGGAGGTGCCGACATGAGCTATCGCGCAGCGGCGGCTTTGCAGGCCGCGATCTATGGCGTGCTGACCGGCCTGCCCGATCTGGCGGGCGTTCCGGTGCTGGATGCCGCGCCTGCGGGCGGCGGCACCGGCACCTTTGTCCTGCTGGGGCCGGAGGTTGCGGTCGACCGATCCGATGGCTCGGGTGCGGGGGCGGAACACCGGCTGGTGATCAGCGTGATCAGCGATGCGGCGGGGTTTCTGGCTGCGAAGACGGTCGCGGCGGCGATTTCGGCCGGGCTTGAGGGGGTGACCCCGGCCCTGACGGAGGGCCGCATCGTCGGGCTGTTCTTCGACCGGGCCACGGCCCGCAGGCTCGACGCGGGCGCGGTCAGGCGGATCGACCTGACCTTCCGCGCCCGCATTGAAATCTGAACCTTTGGGAGCAAACACATGGCGGTGCAGAACGGCAAGGACCTTCTGGTGAAGGTCGATCTGACCGGCGATGGCCAGTTCGAGACGATGGCGGGCCTGCGCGCCACGCGCATCAGCTTCAACGCCGAGACGGTGGATATCACCTCGCTGTCGAGCGAGGGCGGCTGGCGCGAGTTGCTGGGCGGCGCGGGGGTAAAATCGGCTTCGATTTCCGGCTCGGGGGTGTTTCGCGATGCGAATACCGATGAGCGCGCGCGGCAGATCTTCTTTGAAGGCTCGGTGCCGCGGTTCCAGGTGATCGTGCCGGCCTTTGGCGTGATAGAGGGGGCGTTCCAGATCTCGGGCCTGGAATATGAGGGCAGCCACAATGGCGAGGCGACCTATGAGGTCACGCTCGCCTCGGCCGGGCAACTGACGTTTACGGGGCTGTGATGGCAAATCCCTGGGCGGGCGAGGTGGCGCTGGTGCTCGACGGGCAGCGGCATGTGGCGAAGCTGACGCTCGGGGCGCTGGCCGAGCTGGAGACGGCGCTGGCGACGGGCAGTCTGATCGACCTGGCCGAACGGTTCGAGGCGGGGCGGTTTTCCACCCGCGACGTGCTGGCGCTGGTCGTGGCGGGGCTGCGTGGCGGCGGCTGGACCGGCCAGGCGCGGGATCTGCTGACGGCGGAGATCGGCGGCGGCCCGGTCGAGGCGGCGCGGGTGGCGGCGGAACTGCTGGCCCGCGCCTTTGCCGCGCCGGGGGCCTCGGGTGGCTGAGGGCATCGACTGGCCCGGTCTGATGCGGGCGGGGATCTGCGGCCTGGGGCTGCGGCCGGCGGAGTTCTGGCGGCTGACCCCGGCCGAGCTGCGGCTGATGCTGGGCATCGGGGCCAAAGCGCCGCCGCTGACCCGCGCGGGGCTTGAGGAACTGCTGGCGGCCTTCCCCGACAGGGGGGCGGCCCCGCGCAAGGCGAAGGGGGAGCAGGATGGCGAGTTTTGACGAGATGGAGGCGCAGATCGCCGCGCTGGAGGCGACGATGGGCGGGGCGGCGACGGTCGCGGCCTCGTTCGAGGGAGAGTTGTCCCGGATGCGGGAGGCGATGCTGTTCACCAACCGCGATGTGAGCAGCCTGACCGCCACTTTTGGTGGCGGGTTGCGGCGGGCCTTCGACGGGCTGGTTTTCGACGGGCTGAAGCTGTCGGACGCGCTGAAACAGGTGGCGCAGAGCATGGCCAACAGCGTCTACAACGTCGCGATGCGGCCGGTGCAACAGGCGGCGGGCGGGGCGGTGGCCGAGACGCTGAACACGGTCCTGTCGGGCATCCTGCCCTTCGCGAAGGGGTCGGCCTTTACCCAAGGCCGGGTCATGCCCTTTGCCAAGGGCGGCGTTGTGGCCGGGGCCACGCCCTTTCCGATGCGGGGCGCGACCGGGCTGATGGGCGAGGCGGGGCCGGAGGCGATCATGCCGCTGACCCGGGGGCCGGACGGGCGGCTTGGCGTGGCGGCGCAGGGCGGTTCGGCGCGCCCGGTCAGCATCGTGATGAATATTCGGACCCCGGACGTGCAGGGATTCCAGCGCAGCCAGAGCCAGATCGCGGCCCAGGCGGCGCGGGCGC
>JAATGA010000327.1 GCA_015654855.1 Rhodobacterales bacterium | reverse complement strand
GTCCGATCCGCCATTTTTGTTGACCGCGCCGGCGTTCGGGTGCAATCAGCGCCCATGCCGATCTACAAGATATTCCGCCGCCCCGAATGGGACGCCTTTCGCGATGCGGGCCAGACCTCGGGCGCGCCGGTCGACCTGACCGATGGCTATATCCATTTCTCGACCGCCGCCCAGGTGGCCGAAACGGCGGCGAAGCATTTCGCGACCGAAAGCAACCTCGTCCTCGTCGCCGTCGATGCCGACCGGCTGGGTCCGGCGCTGAAATGGGAACCCTCGCGGGGCGGGCAGTTGTTCCCCCACCTCTACCGCGATCTGCGGCTGGACGAGGTGGTCTGGGACAAATCCCTGCCGCTCGGCCTGTCGGGCCATATCTTCCCGGAGGGCGTGTGGTGAGGTTGATCGAACGCGCGGGCCTTTGCGCGCTGCACCGGCTCGACCCGGAAACCGCGCATGGCCTGTCGCTGGCGGCGCTGCGCACGGGGCTGGTGCCGCTGGCGGGCGTCGTGACCTCGCCCCGGCTGGAAACGGTGCTGGCGGGGATGGCGCTGCCGAACCCGGTGGGCCTTGCCGCCGGCTACGACAAGAACGCGGTGGCGGTCGATGCGCTGACTCGCGCCGGTTTCGGCTTTGTCGAGGTCGGCGCCGCCACCCCCCGGCCACAGCCGGGCAACCCCCGCCCCCGCCTGTGGCGGCTGGCCGAGGATCAGGCGGTGATCAACCGCTTCGGCTTCAACAACGACGGTGCCGAGGCCATCGCGGCGCGCCTGGCGGCCCGGCGCCCAGGTGCCGTGCCCGTAGGTCTGAACCTCGGCGCGAACAAGGATTCCGCCGACCGTGCCGCCGATTTCGCCCATGTGCTGGCCGTCTGCGGTGCGCATGTCGATTTCGCGACCGTCAACGTCTCCTCCCCCAATACCGAAAAGCTGCGCGAATTGCAGGGCCGCGCCGCACTGACCGCGCTGCTGTCGGGGGTGATGGAGGTGCGCGACAGCCTTGCCCACCCTATCCCGGTCTTCCTGAAGATCGCCCCCGACCTCGGCACCGACGAGATCGCCGGGATCGCCGAGGTAGCGCTGGCCTCCGGCGTCGCAGGGATCGTGGCGACCAATACGACCCTCGCCCGCGACGGGTTGAAAAGCCCCCACCGCGACCAGACCGGCGGCCTGTCCGGCGCGCCGCTGTTCGAGAAATCGACCCGCGTCCTCGCACAACTGTCGAAACTGACCGAAGGTCGGCTGCCGCTGATCGGGGTCGGCGGTGTTTCCACCCCCGAACAGGCCTGGGAAAAGATCCGCGCCGGCGCCACGGCAGTGCAGGTCTATTCCGCCATGGTCTACCAGGGCCTGTCGCTCGCCGCCCGCCTCGCCAGGGGCATGGAGGATATGCTGGCCTTCAACGACTTCACCCATATCCGCGAGGCTGTGGGTACCGGCCGCGACGCCTGGCTCTGATCCTCACACCCGCATCAGAATGACGCCGCCAATGATCATCATCGCGGCGACAGCTTTTTCCCGCGTCATCCGCTCGCCGAACCACAGCCAGCCGATCAGCACCGCGAACAGGATCGAGGTCTCGCGCAGCGCCGCCACCACCGCGATCGGCGCGCGGGTCATCGCCCAGATCGACACCGCATAGGCCCCGTAGGACGCGGCCGATGCCAGCGCTCCCATGGCCCAGGCCCGGCCCTTGGGCGGCAGCACCGCCCTGCCCTTCAGCGCCAGCATCCCGGTCGTGAAGATCAGCCCGTCGGCCACGAAGACCCAGGCGACATAACCCACCGCATCGCCCGAAACCCGCGCCCCGATCCCGTCGAACATCGTATAGGTCGCCGTCGCACAGGCCGAGCCGAGCGCGAAGGGGATCATCCGCCGGTTCTCGTCTCCGGTGAACACGCCCCGCGCCATCAGCAGGATCCCCGCCCCCAGCATCGCGATGGCGGCATATTGCATCCCCGTGATCCGGTCCGCCAGGACGAAGGACCCGACCAGCGCCACCACCATCGGCGCCGCCCCGCGCGCCAGCGGATAGACCCGGCTCAGATCGCCGCGGTCGTAAGCATAGGTCAGAAAGAATTTATAGGCGAAATGGGTGCAGCCGGCGGCGATCACCCATTTCCAGGCCTCGGGCGCGGGCCAGGGACGGGTCATCGCGACGGCAAGGCCGATGGGCACCTCGACGATGGACAGGATCACCATCGCGCCGACGCGCGAGGATCCCACCTTGATCATCGCATTCCACAAGGCGTGCAGGAAAGCGGCCGCCAGAACCGCCAGAAGGATGCCTGGACTCATTCCGCCGCTGCCCGTGCCCTGGGATTTGCCATGAAACCGTTACATTCCGCCTATCCCGGCGGGGATGCCGAGGCAAGCCCGGCCCCGGAGACCTGGGGCGTTTTCGCGTGACGGCAGACAATTGCCGCGCCGAACAGGTTCGGGCCGAAGACCCCGAACCCGGCGCCTACCCCTCGCGATTCAGCCGGTCGAGCCGCGCCCTCACCGACAGCCCGTGGGCTTGCAGGCTTTCCGAAGCCGCCAGCCGTTCCGCCGCCGGCCCGATGGCCGTCAGCGCCGCCGGCGTCATCTTCGCCAGCGTCGTGCGTTTGAGGAACTCCAGCACCGAAAGGCCGGAGGAAAACCGCGCCGAACGCGCCGTCGGCAGAACGTGGTTCGGTCCGCCGACATAATCGCCGATGGCCTCGGGCGTCCAGGGGCCGAGAAAGATCGCCACGGCATGGGAGATCTCTTCGGCGAGCGCCTCGGGGTCGGCGGTGCAGATCTCCAGATGCTCGGGCGCGACGCGGTTCGACAGGGCCGCCGCCTCGGCCAGATCGCGGGTCACGATCACCGCGCCATTGTCCCGCCAACTCGCCCCGGCAATCGCGGCACGCTCCAGCGTCGGAATGATCCGCTCGACCGCGGCGACAACGCGGCCCGCGAACCCGGCGTCCGGCGTGATCAGGATCGACTGCGCGCTTTCGTCATGCTCCGCCTGGGACAACAGGTCCAGCGCCAGCCAGTCGGGATCGTTGTCGCCGTCGGCAATCACCAGGATCTCGGACGGCCCCGCGATCATGTCGATCCCGACCTTGCCGAAGACCCGCCGCTTGGCCGCCGCCACATAGGCATTGCCCGGCCCGGTGATCTTGTCCACGGGGCGAATGGTTTCTGTGCCATAGGCCAGCGCCGCAATGGCCTGCGCCCCGCCGATGCGCCAGATCGTGTCCACCCCGGCGAGCCGCGCCGCCAGCAGGACCAGCGGATTGACCACGCCCCCCGGCGTCGGACAGGCGATGACCAGCCGTTCGACCCCCGCGACCTTGGCCGGGATCGCGTTCATCAGCACCGAGGACGGGTAAGACGCCAGCCCCCCCGGCACATAAAGCCCCGCGGCCGAGACCGGCGTCCAGCGCCAGCCGAGCGTAGCGCCGTCCGGGTCGGTCCATTTCTGATCCTGCGGCATCTGGCGGACGTGATAGGCCCGGATCCTCTGCGCCGCGAGGTTCAGCGCCGCCGCATCCTCGGGCGAGACCTTCGCGCATTCCGCCTCGATCTCCGCCGGCGTGAAGGCGAGCGTTTCGGGCGTCAGCTCCAGCCGGTCGAAACGCGCGGTCAGTTCTACGACGGCCGCATCCCCCCGCGCCCGCACATCGGCGATGATCGCGGCGACGGTTGCGTCGACATCCGGCGCATCCTCGCGCTTTTGCCCGAGAAATTCGGTAAAACGGGCCTCGAAATCGGCATCGGACGTGGACAGGTGCAACGGCATCGCGGGGAACCTCCGGTCGGGCGGCCCTCCCTTAGCGCGGCGGGGCGCGAGGGGCAATGGCGGGCGGTGCGAGGCGTCGTAAGGAACCCGCTGCCGGTCGGATTGGTTCAATCAGCCTGCCCGGGCCCGCCCACAACCGTTCAGATCGCTGTCCCTTTTGTTCGGATAGAACTGCTTCTTGTGCTGCATCTCATAGAACAGGATGCCGTCGATGCTATGCAGCTTCGTCCCGCATAACATCCGCTCGCCCCGACCGCGCGCCCTATTCCCCGTGATCCGGCGCCTTGCCCGAAACCGCGCTGTAGGGGCGCGTGACATCGGTCAGCACCGCCTCCAGCACCTCGACCTGCAACTCGATCACGCCGTCGCCGGCCAGCGTCAGGGTCACGCGGCCCATGCCGTCCTCGCCCGCGGCGAAGCTCAGCGACAAGAGCGACAGCACCATGTCCTTGTCGCCGCGCGGGATGCCCTGGCTGCGGACCGACAGCACGTCCTCGAAGACGAGCGCCGCACGCACCCGTTCATAGGGTCGTCCGTCGCGTTCGGCGGCGGCGCGATCTTCCCAGCGAAAGCGGTTCAGCAACAGCCCGAACTGCCGCCGCCGCCGGTCGAAGCTCATCGCATCCGCCGAAAACACCGCATCCTGCGCGAGGCTCGCCAGAACCTCCAGCCCGTCGGCATCCAGCGCGACCAGTTTCAGCGGGTTCTCCCCGCCATCCTCGAACCGTGCATCCGCCATCGCCTTGCCCCCTCAGCCGCCGGAAATCCGCTCGATCTGCGCACCGCAGGCGGACAGCTTTTCCTCGACCCGCTCGTAGCCGCGATCGAGGTGATAGACCCGGCTGACCACCGTCTCGCCCTCGGCGGCGAGACCGGCGAGGATCAGGCTGACAGAGGCGCGCAGATCGGTCGCCATCACCAGCGCGCCACGCAGTTTCTCG
>JAATGA010000106.1 GCA_015654855.1 Rhodobacterales bacterium | reverse complement strand
CCCGTGCCGCCGGTGTCACCCGTGCCGCCGGTATCGCCCGTGCCGCCGGTGTCACCCGTGCCGCCGGTGTCACCCGTGCCGCCGGTGTCACCCGTGCCGCCGGTATCGCCCGTGCCGCCGGTATCGCCCGTGCCGCCGGTATCGCCCGTGCCGCCGGTATCACCCGTGCCGCCGGTATCGCCCGTGCCGCCGGTATCACCCGTGCCGCCGGTATTACCCGTGTTGCCGGTATCCCCATCTTCGCCATCATCCGACGAAGCGATCATGGCCGCGGCGCCCAGACCACCAAGGCCAATCGCCAGAAGCCCCTCGGTCCCCATCCCCTCGCCAAGGCCGGTGTTTTCCTCGACGATCTTGACGTTGCCGTCGACGCCGCTGAAGGTGCCATCCTCGTAGAGAACCCGGCTCACCTCACCATTCGGGCCTTTGACGAAGAAGTCCTCGATGACGATCTTCTGTCCGTCGGTCAGGTTCACGGTAAGGTCCTGGCCGCTCTTGAAAAAGTCTTTGACTTCAGCTTTCTGCGCGGTGATGCGAAAATCAGAGGGTTTCTCGGCTACAATGCGAATAGTGCTCATCGCTTACTGTCCTAATTCTGTTTTGTTATGCCCGCCACGGATGGTTCGGGCCTGCGTCACGCGATTGTCGGATCGGATCCGGAAATGCTCCTGATCGGTCTGAAGGCGAGGAGGGTCACGACGAGCAGGGCCGTCGCGCAGCCGGCCATCTGGGCGGAAAGCCCGATCAGCCACCAGTTCAACCCGAACCCGAAGGCCAGGCCTGCGCCGAGGAATTCACCAAGGATTGCGGCAGTGAGCAAAACGACGGGCATGTTTTCATCCATTTTGACTGCGGTTGCGACCAATGTAGCTAACTGATAACTTAAGTATGTATAGATCAACCAAAGCGATTGCGTCAATCGCCATGATTTGAAGACTTGTCTGAAAGTATATGTTGATGAATGGATTACTCGGCCATCTTGCGGCTGAATGTCCGTGATCGCGCCACAATGCGCCGTCATCGGCGGGATGGTGGCGGGGCATCCGCTCATTGTGGCGAGCAGCGAAACAGTCTGTTGTCGGAACGCGCGATATACGCAGGGCGCATGGCCCACCCGGGCGTATCACTGACAGTTGAAGCAGAACGGGGAAGAGGCCAGAAAGAGGTTGTCGAGAGGAGGACTGTTTGGCACTCACGAATCATGCCCCGGACGGGGATGCGCGCTCCGCATACGATCCCGGGAATGAAGAGCGTCTGTCGCTGCTCGCAGCCGTTCTCGCGACGGATCCGCAGCCGGGACTGGTTTTTTCCCAGGGCGGAGATCTGCTGCTTGCCAGCACGACGATGGGGGCGGCATTCGTCGCCGAATGGCACGCCTTCGGCGCATCGGCCGGATGGGCCGGCGCGCGCGATCGCGCGCGGCTTGCCGGAAGCGAGCGGGTCACCCTGCCCTCGGGGGCGGCGGGCGAGTTGAACTGGCTGCCGCCGGGCAACCAGCGGCAGCCCGATTTCTATCTTTTGCGCCTGGAAGACCAGGCGGCCCGCAGGGCGATCGAAGAGCGGACAGGGCGGCTTGCGGAGATGGCGCACGATCTGCGCACGCCGCTTCAGGCGCTGATCATCGCGGGCGACAAGCTCGCCACGCAGGCCGGCGCGCAGCAGGGCGGGGAAGAGGCCGGGCTCCAGGACCTGGCCCGGCTGGCGCTGGATCAGATCCGCAACCTGCTCGAAAACACCCGGATGGATGCGACCTCGGTCCAGGACGAGCCAGTCGAGGTCTTCGACATCACAGCCCTGGTGCGCGACATGATCCGAATGATGGATCCGATCTGCGCGCAGGAGGGCAACACGCTTCTCACGGAACTGCCGGAGGAGCCGGCCTGGCACTCCGGGCCCGCCCATCTGATCCGCATCGCCTTGCAAAACCTGATCGCCAATGCCAGCCGGTTCACCGACCATGGTCAGGTCACGGTCCGTCTGCGGATCGCCGCCGGAGCGGAGGGCGCCGAGCGGCTGATCCGCATCGAGGTCGAGGATCGCGGCCCGGGCCTCTCCGACGCGGCGAAAGCCGCCTTCCTGCGACGCCCGGGCGCCGGGCGCGCCCCGGCGACGGTTTCCGGCGACGGAAGGGGCTATGGTCTGGGATTGGGAATCGTCGCGCGCGCCGTCACGCGGCTGCGCGGGCGCGCGTCGGCGGATACCCCGGCGGCAGGCCGTGGCACGCTGTTCGGCATCGAATTTCCGCTGGCCATTGCCCACAGCGGGAAAGAGCCGCCTCCGCCGCTGCCCGATGTCAGCCTGACGGGGCTGCGGGTGCTGGTGGTCGAGGACAATCCGATCAACCTCGCGATCCTGCTCAGGACGCTGGCCGATGCCGACGCCACGGCCGAGGGCGTGGTCAGCGGAAAGGACGCCCTCGCGCGGCTGTCGGGAAACCGCGGGGCTTTCGACCTCGTCCTGCTGGATGTGACGCTGCCCGACATCGACGGGATCGAGGTCGCACGCCGGCTGCGGGCCACGGATACCCGTGGCGGCAGAACCGGTGAGGATCCGCTGCTGATCGTCGGACTGACGGCGCATTCGGATGCGGCGGTGCATGGCGCCTGCCTCGCGGCCGGGATGGACAGGATCCTCGTGAAACCGTCGCGGCCCTCGACCCTGCGGCAAGCTTTGTGGGAAACCTGGGGGGGCATCGCCGCACAGCGGCGTGTGCTTCGCCGGACCAGAACCGGAGAGACGATGCTTGACGACGACATCGTGCAGGAACTGATCGACGACATGGGCCGGGCGGCCGCCGTTTCGTTCATGGAGCAGGCGCTGGAAGAGGCGCGCGGCGTGCTTGCCGCCAGCCGCAACGGGGCGGAGGCGGCCGAACTGCGCCGCCACATCCATTCGGCGATCGGCTCATCCGGCCTAACCGGGCTTTCGGGCGTGGAGTTCGGTTTGCGCGCCTTGCAGGCCGAGGTGAAGCAGGGGCCGGCCGGGTCGGGCGGCGCGGAGGAAATCCTGTCCCGGGCGATCGGGCGCACCGCGGCCGAAATCGCGGCGCTGACCGCGGGCTGAGCGGCGGGAAGCCCGGGGGCGGCCGGTCAGCCCTCCCCCGCCCCGGCGGCATCGGGAAAGAACTCTTCGGCCAGCCCCTTCATCTGGGCAAAGCTCAGCGGCTTTTCCAGGGCATAGGTCACGCCCGCCGCTTCGAGATCGCGGCACTCCGACCCCATGGTCGAGGCGGTGATCCCGACGATCGGCAGCGTTCCGTGCGTCTTTCGGATCCGGGAAACCAGATCGCTGCCTGTCATGCCGGGCATCAGCTGGTCGACGATGACGAGATCGTAGCTGTTCTTGTGGAACAGTTCGAGCCCGGCATCGCCGGCCTCGGCCCAATCGACCCGGTGGAACAGCTTGCGCAACCGCGATGAGGTGATCTCGCCGACGAGCTTGTTGTCCTCGACCAGCAGCACGCTGCGATCGGCGAAGGGCGGGGCGGTCTCGTTCATGGTCATGCTCTCGTATTCCGTCACCGGCCGGGCCAGGTCGGCACGGGCGGGGTGGGTCAGCACGAATCTGCTGCCGGGACCGTCGTTGTGCAAGACCAGATCGCCGCCGATCAGACGGATCGCCTTGCGGGCGGTGTAAAGGCCCAGGCCCGGCCTTTCCGCGGCCGTGTCGCCCGATGTTTCGAAAGGCTCGAAAATACGGTCCCGAAAGGCCTCGTCTATGCCTTTGCCATTGTCCGATACCTGCCAGGTCACGGTCAATGCCTCGCCCGGACCCGGGGTGATGAAGGCGCTGAGCCCGACCTCGGTGCCCTTCGAGTGGACGATGGCGTTGTGGACGAGCTTCGACAGCGCGATGAACACCCGCCCGTGGTCGCAGCGGATCGCCATATCGGCGGTTTGCGGCAGGGTGACACGCAGGGCGATCCCGTTGGCCATGGCCGCCGGGCGGAATACGTCGAGGACCTGTTGCGCCATCCTGCGCGGAGTGAAGGCCTGCATCGCGGCAAGCCCCCCTTCGGCCCCGCTGTCGGCGCGCAGATCGTCGAGAATCGAGACGACCCGTTCCAGAGTCTTGTCGAAGCTGGCGCCGACATCCTCCCAAGACATGCCGGATTTCAACTCCTCGACCAGCATGGACAGGATCGCCACGGGGGTGCGCAACTCATGCGAGGCGATCGAGAGCAGACGCTCCTCACGCACCATGGCCTCGGACAGCAGATGCTCGTAGCGCATGGCGCGCCCCGCCAGGTCCTTTTCGCGCCGCAGGCTGACGAGGGCCAGCCATGCGACCGGCGGCTTGCGCTCGAGGATGCGGACCTGGAATTCCTGCTCGCGCCAGTCCGTTCCCTTGTCTGCGGCGGCGGCATCGCGGACGCGCAGCCTGACGGCAAAGGATTGTCCGGGCGTGTCCCCGCTCTGTTGCAGCGCCTGCATCAGATTGAGAACCCCGGTAAGATCCGCACCCTGGAACAGGTCGCCGAAATCCGAGCGCGCCCCGAGGCCCAGGCTGCGGCCCGAGTCACGCGGAAATTCCACCGTCCGCTCGGCCATATCCAGCCGGACGAGCCAGCTTTCCGAGGCTTCGGCCATTGCCGAAAGAATGGCCGGCGGCGGATGGTCGGCATCGTCGAGCATCATCTGCCGGGTCGGATCGCTGCGCTGTGCCGCCACGAGAATCGCCGCCAGCAGCGCGAATGCGAGCGCCTGCGCCGCCGACGAGCCCGCATCGAGCACGATGCCGAAAGGACCCGCGACAAGCGTCAGCAACAGCCCCAGCCCGAACAGAACCGGGGCTGCGGGCAGCAGGATCAGGGCGACCATGGTTCCGCCAAGCAGGATGAGCACGCCCGATCCGCCCGGCCCCAGGGCCGCAACCTCCGGGGCGCGCAGCGCCAGAACCGCAAGGGCGACAGCGGCGACAGCGGCGGCGAGGGCGGTCGCGGCGGAGGCCGGCGGAGCGGCGGCCCGAAGCGCCGAAGCCCCCCGGAGGCCCAGACAGGATGCGGCCAGGGCCAGCGCCGCGGCCAGAAGCGCGGGAAGAGGCGATATCTCCATCCCCGCCCGGCCCTCCAGCGCGGTGACGCCCGTTCCGGCGAGCCAGATCCCGCAGAAGAACACAATGGCGGCGAAAAGCGTCAGGCCGGGGGACAAAAGCCCGTCGGCCCCGGCCTCTTCATCGAACAGATGGCGGCCCGCGCGCCAGATCGTGGCCATGAAGGCGCCCGCGATCCAGCAGGCGGCGAGGATCGCCGCGACGGCGGCCGCCCCCAGCCCCGCGTCATCCTGCTCCGCCAGTCCCTGTTCCGCTCCGGCCGGACCGAGGCCGGACCCGCCCGAGGCCGCGGCCAGGACGAGCAGCAGCCCCAGCACCGACAGCGCCGGCCGAAGCAGGCGCCGGCGCCGGCCTCCGGCGGGCCAGAGGCAGGCCGTCACCGCATGTGCCGGAACGGAGCCCGCCAACACCGCCAGCGCCGGCGCCAGAAGCGTGACCTGCTCCGCCCGGAGGTGCAGCGACACGAACAGCCCGATGGCCGGCATCACCGCAAGCCCCAGGCTCCCCCAGACCCGAAAGGCGTGGCGAGAGGCGGGTATGGACCGGATCAGACTTGCATTCATTCAAAGCGCCGGATGTCAGAGGGACTGCGAGATTCTGTAAAGGGCCGGTGCGAGCAGGAGGATCAGGAGCGGCGGCACGGTGAACATCATGGTCCCGAGCGTCATTTTCGTCGGCAGAAGATTGGCTTTTTCCTCGACCTGCCGGACCCGGCGGTCGCGCAGATCCGCCGCGAAGACCCGCAGGGTCTGCGCGACGGGGCTGCCCATGGCCATAGACTGACTGATGACCGAGGCAAGCTGGCGGATATCGTCGTTCCCGGTCTCCTGGGCCATGCGGGCCCAGGCGTCGTGCCGCGCGGCGCCAAGGGCGATCGCCTCGCTCAGCGCGGCGAAATGCTCCGCGAGATCGGGATGCACGGGACCCAGTTCCTCGGCGACGCGCATGACGGACAGGTCGAGCGACTGGCCGGCCTCGACACAGACGAGCATGAAGTCGAGGGCATCCGGCAGGGCGTTCCTGATCCGCCGGAAATAGCCGGCGCGGCGTTTGTCCACGATCAGGGTGGGCAGCAGCCAGGCCAGCAGCGCGAGCACGATGGCCAGCACCAACTGAAAGGCCGGGGCAAGGCGGCCCAGGGCCGGCACGAAATGCGTCAGCGCCAGGGCGGCCGTCAGGGCGATCAGCACCATGGCCAGCTTCACGTAAAGAAACCAGCGTGGTGCATCGGGATGCCGGAAACCGGCCTGGAAAAGCTGCCGGCTCAGTTCGGACGGACGCCCCGGGGAAAGCATATGTGCCGGCGCCTCCGGCTCCGCCGGCTGTCCGGGATCGGCGGTCCCGCTTTGCGCCTGGCGGAGAAAAAGCAGCGAGGCCGCCAGACACGCCGCCGCGAGCAGAAACATCGCCAGAACGGTCCAGGAATTCATCGGAACCATCGGTCTTTCCTCCTTTCCTGACCCGCGCAGGTCATTCGATGCGCACCAGCCAGCGCATGAACAGGATGTTCAGCACCAGCAGAACCGCCACGACGCCCAGCAACGGCATGAAGAAGCTCTTGTCCGAGATCTCGTCGAAATACTTCGGATTGATCGCCAGAAGCGCGACCGCGACGACGACCGGAAAGGCCGACAGAAAGCGCCCCGACCATTTGGCTTCGGCGGTGATCGAACGCACCTTGCGCTGCAACTGCTGGCGGCCCCGGGCGATATCGGCCATCCGCTCGACGATTTCGGCCAGATTGCCGCCCGATGTCGTCTGGATCGCGACGGCGGCGGCCAGAAAGCGCAGGCTCTGGTTCGCACAGCGCTCGGCCATGTCGCGCAGCGCTGCGGCGGGCAACTGGCCATAACTGATCCGGTTCGCCGTTTCCGTGAATTCCGCGGCGACGGGACCCGCCAGTTCCTTGCCCACGCTCTGGATCGCGGTGCTGATCGGCAGCCCGACCCGCAAGGTGCGCACGATCATGTCCATCGCCTCGGGCAAGGCGTTGTCGATCGACATAAGCCTGCGGCGGAACCGCATACGGGCCCAGAAATACCAGACGACGCCGGCCAGGATCAGCCCTGCCGCGACCCCCGCCCCGGGTCCCAAGCCGATCGTGGCATAAAGCGTCAGAGCGACGAAGGTGACCACCGTCAGCACCAGCAGCAGCGTGATCCGCCGCATCTCCGCCCCGAAGGCCGGCAGATCGCGCATCAGGCGTCCTGGCAGCAGGCGCGCCCCCCATCCCGGCGCGGCGTCGCGGCGAAGGGCGATGCCCGCCGCACCCGGCGGCGACGCCACCGGTTCCGCCGGATTTGAAAATCGCCTGAGGATGGCCAGTTGCCGGATGCGCGCACCGCCCGCCACATAGACGAGGATCCCGCCCATGACCGATGCCGCGCCGCCCGCCACCATCATCGCCAGCAGTATTGCCATCGGCATCGGCGTCAGCTCCCCCCGTAAAGGTCGGCGGGCAGTTGCAGGCCCCACCGACGAAACCTCTCGCTGTAAAAGGAACGCACGCCGCTGGTGGCGAAACCGCCCTCGACCCGCCCGTCGGGCGTGACGCCGGTGTGGTCGAAGAAGAACAGTTCCTGCATGGTCAGCACATCGCCCTCGCAGCCGGTGATCTCGGTGATCGAGGTGATCTTTCGGCTGCCGTCCTGAAGTCGGTTGACCTGGACCACGAGGTTGACGGCGGATGCGATCTGGCGGCGCAGGGCGGTCAGCGGGATCTCGATCCCCGCCATGGCGACCATGTTTTCGATCCGGCTGGTCGCGTCGCGGGCCGAGTTGGCGTGGATCGTCGTCATCGACCCGTCGTGGCCGGTGTTCATCGCCTGGAGCACGTCCAGCACCTCGTCGCCGCGCGTCTCGCCCACGATGATCCGGTCGGGCCGCATCCTGAGCGCGTTGCGCAGGCAGTCGCGTTGGGTGACGGCGCCCTTGCCCTCGATATTCGCCGGGCGGCTTTCCATCCGCCCGACATGGGTCTGCTGCAATTGCAGCTCGGCCGTGTCCTCGACGGTGATGATCCGCTCGCGCCGGCCGATGAAGGCGGAAAGCGCGTTCAGCAGCGTCGTCTTGCCCGATCCGGTCCCGCCCGAGATCACGATGTTCAGCCGGCTGGTCACCGCCGCGCGCAGATAGACCGCCATCTTCTCGCTGAGCGCGCCGAGAAAGACCAGTTGCTCCAGGCTGAGCTTGTCCTTGCGGAACTTGCGGATCGAGACCAGCGTGCCGTCGAGCGCGATCGGCGAGATCACCGCGTTCAGCCGCGAGCCGTCGGCCAGGCGCGCGTCGACATAGGGCGTCGATTCGTCCAGCCGCCGCCCGACGGCGCCCACGATCTTTTGCAGGATGCGGCGCAGATGCGCCTCGTCCTGGAATTGCACGTCGGTCAGTTCCAGCAGGCCCGCCT
>JAATGA010000044.1 GCA_015654855.1 Rhodobacterales bacterium | reverse complement strand
TCTTCCAGCGGCACGTCGGCGGCCGGAAGCGCGCCCGAGGTGGTGAAGATGTCCCACTCGTTCTTCGCCTCGGAAGGGGGCAGTGCCGTGACGGCATAGACCTCTTGCAAAAGCTGGTGGGTGCCGGGATTGAAGCGGCCCTTGCGCTCCTTGAGGATGTCGAACTCGGTGGCCGGATCCTCGAGAAAGGCGATCAGGGCCGCCGTGTCGGTCCCACCGGTTTTTGTAATGGCCTCGGCCGCGATGCGAATGGCGATATAGTCGGAATATGCCTGATTTTCCGCAGGCTTGCCGTATTTGTCGCTGAAAGCCTTCGCGAAGGCCTGCGAGCCGTCGGTCTGGACCTGATGGGTCCAGACGCAGGGCCAGGTTCCCTTGAAGTCCTGCACGCCCGTCGCCCAGGCCAGCGAGCTGTTGTAGTCGAACCCGCCGAGCGGGATGTCCAGCCCGAACTCGCCGTATTGCTTCAGGAAGCCGGCCATCGAGGTGCCCGCCAGGTTCAGCACCACGACATCGGGCTGCGTCGCGCGGATCGACAGGAGATAGGACGAGAAATCGGTGGCGTCGGTCGGGATCAGTTCATCGCCCACCGTCGAGCCGCCATGGCGTTCGAGGAAGGCCAGCGCGCCGTTGCGCAGGTCATGTCCGAACGCATAGTCGGAGCTGACGATGAACCACTTCTTGCCCTTCACCATGTCGTTTTGCAGGAAATACTGGCCCTCGGCGTTCACGTACATGACGTTCTGCGCCTCGGTATGGAACATGTTGCGCTTGCAGTCCTTGCCGCGCAGCGTGTCCGAGTTCGCGCCGGTGTTGATGAACAGTTTGTTCGCCCGCGCGGTGACCTGCGCGATGGACAGCGCCGATGCCGAAGAGATCTCGCCGATGATCATCGCGACCTCGGGCTGCTCGGCGAGACGTTCGGCCTTGGTGGTGGCTGTCTGCGGGTTGACCGAATCCTCTTTGATCAGCGACAGCGGCCGACCGTTCACGCCGCCCGCGGCGTTGATTTCCTCGACGGCCAGATCGGCTGCCATCACCGCATATTCGCCCATCGGCCCCAGAAATCCGGTGCGCGGCGTCAGATGCGCGATCACCAGCGGGTCGTTCGACGCGCGCACCAGCGACGGTGCCGCAAGGCCCGCCAGTCCGAACGCCGCCCCTGTTTGCAGGAACCGACGCCTCCCCATGTCACGAAGCATGTTATCTCCTCCCCGAGATGCAGCCTGAATATCAGTCAAAGTTGGGATTGACTTCCGACCACCATCAGTGTGATCTCAGATCATACTGCAAAGTTTCCACGAACTGTCAACGCCGGAATCGCATGGATGAGTGACCTGAATGTACCGCCGCTGCCGCGCCCCGGCCCTTCGCTGACCGAACAGGTCTATGACGCCATCGCGCGGATGCTGCTCGATAGCACGCTGAAACCCGACAGCCGCACCTCGATCCGCGAACTGGCGGAAGAGCTGGGCGTGTCCACCATGCCGGTGCGCGAGGCGGTGGGCCGGCTGATCGCGCAGGGTGCGCTGACCATCCGAAAGAACCGCGCGGTCGAGGTGCCGAGGATGACGGCGGAAGAGTTTCGCGAGTTGACCCGCACCCGGCTGCTGATCGAATGCGAGGCGACGCGGCAGGCGGTCACGCGCATCACCGATGCCGAGGTGGCCCATATCCGCGCCCTTCAGGACGAGTTCTGCAACGAGATGATCGCGGGCAACCGCACGACGGCGCTGATGCTGAACCGGCAGTTGCATTTCGCGCTTTACGCGACGGCCAGGGCGCCGACGCTGTCGCAGATGATCGCGATGGCCTGGCTCAGGGTCGGGCCGCTGATCTCGATGGACATCGGGCCTTCGGCAGAACTGGGGGAGGGGCGCTTCGCCCATTCGGTCGCCGCGCATAACCGGCTGGTCGCGGCGCTGGAGCTGCGCGACGCCGAGGCGGCGGCTGCGGCGATCCGGTCCGATATTTCGGGGGCTGCGGCGAAGATCCTGGATCAACGCGAATATTTCCGGGCAGAGGGAGGGAAAGATGGATCTCGGGCTTAACGGCGCGCGGGTGTTGGTCACGGCGGGGGCGGCGGGGATCGGCCGGGCCATCGTCGATGCGTTTCTGGCCGAGGGGGCGCAGGTCGCCACCTGCGACATCAGCGAAGAGGCGCTCGCCACTTTGCCCGCAGGGGTGCTGGCGCGGCGGGTCGACGTTTCGGATGCGGAGGCGCTTGGCGCTTTTGTCGACGAGGCCGTGGGCGCGATGGGTGGGCTCGACTGCCTGGTGAACAATGCCGGCATCGCCGGGCCGACCGCGAAGGTCGAGGATGTTGACCTTGCCGCCTGGCGCCAGACGCTGGACGTGGTGCTGACCAGCCAGTTCGTCACCACGGGCCGGGCGGTCCATGCGCTGCGGCAAAGCGCAAATCCTTCGATCGTCAATATGTCCTCGATCGCGGGCCGGGTGGGGTTTGCCATGCGCACCCCCTATGCGGCGGCGAAATGGGGGGTGATCGGCCTGACCAAATCGCTGGCGATCGAACTGGGCGGCGACGGCATCCGGGTCAATGCGATCCTGCCCGGCCTCGTCGCCGGGGACCGGCAGCGCCGCGTGCTGGAGGCGCGGGCGCAACGCCAGGGCATCTCCTTCGCCGAGGCGGAGGCGGAGGCGTTCCGCTACACCTCGATCCGCGAATATGTGCCGCCGGAGGCCATCGCGAGCCAGATCCTTTATCTGGCCTCGCCCCAGGGCCGCCTGATCTCGGGGCAGAGCCTTTCGGTCTGCGGCGATACGAGGATGCTTGGCTGAGGCCATTTGCGGCGCAAAGGCCGCACCAGTTCCGTCAGGGAGGAATACCGAAATGTCCGTTCACTATCTGAAATCCGGCAAGCCCGCCGGCGAGCGTTCGCAGGACGACGCGAAGGTCCGCGCCACGGTCGAGGGTATCCTTCAGGATATCGCCGCGCGCGGCGACACGGCGGTGCGCGAATTGTCCGAGACCTTCGACAAATTCTCGCCCCCCTCGTTCCGCCTGTCGCCGGCGGAAATCGAGGCGCTGATCGCCCGCGTGCCGGCGCGCGATCTTGAGGACATCCGCTTCGCACAGGCGCAGGTGCGTAACTTCGCCCGGGCACAGCGCGATTCGATGCGCGATATCGAGGTCGAAACCCTGCCGGGCGTGATCCTCGGGCATCGCAACATCCCCGTGCGCTCGGTCGGCTGCTATGTGCCGGGGGGCAAGTTTCCCATGGTCGCCTCGGCGCATATGTCGGTGCTGACGGCCGCGGTCGCGGGGGTCGGGCGAATCGTCGCCGCGACTCCGCCTTTCAGGGGCGAGCCGAATCCGGCGGTGATCGCCGCGATGCATATGGCCGGCGCGCATGAGATCTATGTCCTTGGCGGCATCCAGGCCATCGGCGCCATGGCGATCGGCACCGAGACCATCGCCCCGGTCGATATGCTTGTCGGTCCCGGCAACGCCTTTGTGGCCGAGGCCAAGCGCCAGCTTTACGGCCGCGTCGGGATCGACCTTTTCGCCGGCCCGACCGAGACCATGGTCATCGCCGACGATACCGTCGATGCCGAGCTTTGCGCGACCGATCTGCTGGGCCAGGCCGAACATGGCTACAACTCCCCCGCCGTTCTGGTGACCAACAGCCGGGCGCTGGCCGAGGGAACGCTGGCCGAGATCGACCGGCTGCTGGCCATTCTGCCCACCGCCGACACCGCCCGCAAATCCTGGGAGGATTATGGCGAGGTCATTCTGTGCGACAGCCATGAGGAGATGCTGGCGGTGGCCAACGACATCGCCTCGGAACATGTGCAGGTGATGACCGACCGGGACGACTGGTATCTGGAAAACATGCACAGCTATGGCGCGCTGTTCCTGGGGCCGCGCACCAATGTCGCCAACGGCGACAAGGTGATCGGCACCAACCACACCCTGCCGACGAAGAAGGCGGGGCGCTATACCGGCGGGCTGTGGGTCGGCAAGTTCCTGAAGACGCACAGCTATCAGCGCATCACCACGGATGAGGCGGCGGCGGCCATCGGCGCCTATGGCTCGCGGCTTTGTATGCTGGAGGGCTTCGTCGGCCATGCCGAGCAATGCAACATCCGCGTGCGCCGCTATGGCGGGCGCAACATCCCCTACGGGGTGGCGGCGGAATGAGCGGGGCCGACATCTTCTCGCTCGCCGGCAAGCGCGCGCTTGTCACCGGGGCCGGGCGCGGCCTTGGCCTTGCCATATCCCATGCTTTGGCTGAGGCGGGGGCGGCGGTGACGCTCTGCGCCCGGACGGGGGCCGAGATCGGGGCGGCGGCGGACGAGATCGGTGCCTCGGGCGGGCGGGCCGAGGTCCTGGTCTGCGACGTGACCGACCTTGCGGGTTTCGCAGCCGCCATCGCGGCCCGCCCGGCATTCGACATCTTCGTCAACAACGCCGGCACCAACCGCCCCAAGCCGCTGAGCGAGGTGAGCGAGGCGGATTACGATGCCGTGCTGGACCTGAACGTCAAGGCCGCGATCTTTGCCGCTCAGGCGGTGACGGCGCGCATGATCGCCGAAAGCGTGCGCGGCTCGGTCATCAACATGTCCTCGCAGATGGGCCATGTCGGGGCAGCGAACCGCACGCTTTATTGCGCGTCGAAATGGGCCATCGAGGGGTTCACCAAGGCGCTTGCGGTCGAACTGGGGCCGCGGGGCATCCGGGTGAACACGATCTGCCCGACCTTCATCGAAACCCCGATGACCCGGCCGTTTTTCGAGGATGCGGCCTTCCGCGAGGCGGTGCTGAAAAAGATCAAGCTTGGCCGGATCGGACAGCCCGGCGATGTGACGGGCGCGGCTGTCTTCCTCGCCTCGGAAGCGTCGTCGCTGATGACCGGCAGCGCCCTGATGCTCGACGGCGGCTGGACGGCGGATTGACGGGCCGCTGTTTCGCAGGGTGATGCGTTGCCGGCTGCGGGGCGTCCTCGCCCTGGCCACGCGCTCGGGCGATGCCGGGGTGGATACCGCGCGGGGGCCGTGACACGATCCGAGGGGCTATTTGCGCGGTGCATGGTTCCACGGTTGAACCGCCCTGGTCCGGGACGGATCACCAGGGACTTCCACTCTCGATGCGCCGAATTCCAGGCCCGTCAAGCTGTGCCGAACGGCGAAACCGCGCCTGGCGGCCGGCTACGGATGCCGCAGGACAGGTCTGTCCGGGGGAAGGGGAGAGGCCTTTCCCACAGCCCATTTGTGCAACAGTGCGCCGGCTTCCTGCCCAAAACCTGTGCCAGCCATGTATCTTCGCCGATTTTTTATCATCCGGTAAAAATTTTGCTCACGCCCGTCGGAAAACCGCGTCATCCTTCGGGGAAAGAGGAATCCCGGGGCCACCCGCGCCCCCGCGACCGGAGCGAGAACATGGAAGTCGGAGTCTTCATCCCGATCGGCAACAACGGCTGGCTGCTGTCCGAGACCGCGCCGCAATACAAACCCAGTTTCGCGCTGAACAAGGCCATCACGCTCGCGGCGGAAAAACACGGGTTCGACTTCGCCTTGTCGATGATCAAGCTGCGCGGTTTTGGCGGCAAGACCGAGTTCTGGGACTATAACCTCGAGTCGTTCACGCTGATGGCCGGGCTGGCGGCGGTGACCTCGAAGATCAGGCTTTTCGGCACGGCGGCGACCTTGGTCATGCCGCCGGCCATCGTCGCGCGGATGGCGACGACGATCGATTCCATCTCGGGCGGGCGGTTCGGGGTGAACCTCGTCACCGGCTGGCAGCGCCCCGAATACAGCCAGATGGGCCTGTGGCCCGGCGACGATTACTTCGGCGACCGATACGCTTATCTCGGTGAATACGCGACCGTGCTGAAAGAGTTGCTGGCCACCGGCCAGTCCGACTTCAAGGGCGAACATTTCAAGATGGACGATTGCCGGATGAAGCCGGTGCCCGAGGGCGATGTAAAGCTGATCTGCGCCGGCTCGTCGGACAAGGGCATGGCGTTCTCGGCGCAATATGCCGATTACAGCTTTTGCTTCGGGGTGGGGGTGAACACGGCCAGGGCCTTCGCGCCGACCAACCAGCGGCTGCTGGCCGCGACAGCGAAGACCGGGCGCGACGTGAAATCCTTCGTCCTGACCATGATCATCGCCGAGGAAACCTCCGACGCCGCCTGGGACAAGTGGGAGCTTTACAAGTCCGGCGCCGATGAAGAGGCGATCAAATGGCTGGGTCTGCAAAGCGC
>JAATGA010000243.1 GCA_015654855.1 Rhodobacterales bacterium | reverse complement strand
GGGATGGCGATCCGCAGCATATAGGCGTGCAATTGCAGATACAGCCCGTTCATCAGGCGCAGCGGGCGGAATTCTTCCTCGGTCAGCGATCCGTCCAGCCGCCGGGCCACCTGTTGGCGAAACTGCGCGGCGCGGTTGCGCACGAAGGCTTCGTCGAAATCCGAATACTTATACATTTTCCGCCCTTCGCTTGCTGTCCGCTTGCTTGCCGTGATCATAGTTCGAAGGCCCGCGCGTGCGAAAGGCCTCGCGGAAATGCACCGGTTCCGGCCCGTCGGGACCGGCCACCGCATCCGCCAGATAGGGCCCGACGATCAGCCCCGCCTGTCCCTGCGCCGCCAGCAGCCGCAGATCGGCATCGGCCTCTTCCTCCAGCAACTCGGCGTCCTGATGGCATCGCGTCCAGTCCCCCGAAGCGGTCATATAGACGACATCCCCCAGCCGCAGATCGTTGGCGGTGAGGACTTTGGGCGTGAACTTGCGGGCCATGTTTCCCTCCGGAATGTGGCGGGCTGTGAATCTCTGTCGATATATAGGAAATTTTCCCTGTGCAGCGCTATTCCCCATTGAAAATAAGTAAGGATGTTTCATATCCCGACAGTGAAAACACTTATTTCCCGTGAATCGGAGAAAACGCGAATGACCGTCCGCCTCGATGAGCTTGATCGGAAAATCCTCTCTCAATTGCAGGAGGATGCCAGCCAGTCGCTGGACGATATCGCCCGCAAGGTGGGCTCATCCAAGACGCCAGTCTGGAACCGGATCCGGCGAATGAAGGAACAGGGGGTGATCGGGCGGCAGACGGCCCTGCTCGATCCCGAGACGCTGGGGCTGGAGGCCTGCTTCTTCGTGCTGATCCGCACCTCGGAGCACGAGGCCGCCTGGCAGCACCGCTTTCTGGCCGCCCTGCGCGCCCGCCCCGAGGTGCAGGAGGCGCACCGTCTGGCGGGCGATATCGATTACATCCTCAAGGTCCGGGTGAAAAACGCCCGCGCCTATGACGCCTTCTATCAGGCGCTGATTTCCGAGGTGAAGATCCACAACGTCACGGCCCTGCTGTCGATGGAGGAGATCAAATCCACCACGCTGCTGCCGCTCTGACCGATGTCCGGGGCAAGAAGCCCCGGCGCTTTCGGTAAACTGCGCCTCAGGCGGCTTCCAACGCCGCGACGATCGCGCCGAAATCAGAGGCCAGCAGGCTCGCCCCGCCGACCAGCGCGCCATCGACATTCGGCACCGCAAAAATATCGGCGGCATTCGACGGTTTGACCGAACCACCATACAGCAGCCGGATTTCATCGCCGTCATCGCCAAGCCGCTTGACCATTTCCGCACGCATGAAATCATGCACTTCGGCGATCTGTTCCAGCGTCGGCGTGCGCCCGGACCCGATCGCCCAGATCGGTTCATAGGCAATCACCAGATAGGCCCCCGAGGCATTCAGCGGCAGCGACCCCTTCAACTGCGAACTGATCACATCAAGCGTTGCCCCCCGGTCGCGTTCCCGCTCGGTCTCGCCGACGCAGATGATCGCCACCAGCCCTTCGGAAATTGCGGTGGTCGCCTTGGCATGCACCACCTCGTCGGATTCGTAACGATCCGCGCGCCGTTCGGAATGGCCCAGAATCACATGCGATGCCCCGGCATCCTTCAGCATCTGCGCCGAAATCCCGCCGGTATAGGCACCCGACAGCCGGGGGTGGCAGTTCTGCCCGCCGATGGCGATCCGCCCCCTGGCAAGCGCCGCCGCCGCCGAAATCAGCGTCGTGGGCGGACAGATCAACACATCGCAATCAGGGCCGGGATGGGCGGCAATCAGCGCCTCGATTTCGCTCAGACTGGCCTTCAGGCCATTCATCTTCCAGTTGCCCGCCGCGAGCTTTCTGCGCATCTGCCGTTCCTTCAATGGACCGGGCGCAGACTAGGCCCTTACGCGCCCGCCGCAAAGGTCAAAACGCGCCCAAGCCGATGATAACGCAAACATTCCCGACGGGATGGATCAGCCTTCGGCACTATCGCGGAATTTCACCGACTCGCCGCATCCGCAGCTTTCGATGACATTCGGATTGCGGAACTTGAAGCCCGATTCCAGCATGCCGATTTCATAGTCGATCTCGGTGCCGATCATATACATCTGCGCCATTGGCGCGATCAGCACGCGGGCCGGACCCTCCTCGACGACGATATCCATCGGCCCGGCTTCGGGGGCGATTTCCATCGTATATTCAATCCCCGCGCAGCCGCCCTTCTTCACGCCGATGCGAAAGCCAGCGGCGTTTTCACGCGCCATCAGCCGCGCGATCTGGTCGATGGCGGCGGGGGTCAGGGTCACGGGCGGCTTGCCGGGCATGGCGAACATCTTGGGTCTCCTTGGATTGCGGCCAGGACGAGAGTTGGACTCAAGATAGGACGGGGGCGGCCTTGCCGCAAGCCGCCCCTGTCGATACCTTCAGCGGATCACTTCAGAAACGGGTAGTCGGTATATCCCTCCGCGCCGCCGCCATAGAGAAGGTCCTTGCGCAGATCGTTGAGCGGCGCGTCGGCGTGTAACCGCGCGGGC
>JAATGA010000124.1 GCA_015654855.1 Rhodobacterales bacterium | reverse complement strand
GACACGGGTATTGGTGCCGCCGATATCGGCGACGAGGGCGAGCGGCTTTGTCATTCGGGTCACCTGGGGCTTGCCGGGCGAAGGCCCGGGCCTGAGGGTGATACCTGGGCTTTGGGGGGTGCTGCAAGGCATTGCGCATCCCGCCCCGTGCCGGGGCGCGACTTTTCACCCTTGCGATGAGGGTGACGGCTTGCGGGCGGGGGGCGGAACGGGGCAGGGTGCGGCCATGGCTCGACTGACCCGCATTCGCCTCAGGCTTCATTTCTACAACGGGCTGATGTTCGGCCCCGGCAAGGCAGACCTTCTGCAAGGGATCGCCACGCATGGCTCTATCGCCGGCGCGGGCCGCGCCATGGGGATGAGCTACAAGCGCGCCTGGACCCTGGTGGAAGAGATGAACGCCGCCTTCGCGGCACCGCTGGTCGCCAGCAGCCGGGGCGGGGCGACGGGGGGCGGGGCGCATCTGACCCCCGAGGGCGAGGGGGTTCTGGCGCATTACCGCCGCCTGATCGAGATCGCCACGAGCCAGGGCGCTGCCGAGATCGAGGCGTTGCGCGCCGGTCTGCGCGACGCGCCGTCATTGCCCGAGCGGGCTGCGCCGGACGGGGGCGCCGATGGCGGCGAGGGTGCCGGATCCTGATCCGTCGACAGTGACCTCGCACAGCGGCGTTCTTTCTGTGCGAAAATATCGCTTGTCTTGGGCGGACACGGCAAGGATATTCCCCGGCAGACATAACGCCCCGGAGGTTGCCGATGTTCACCCGCCATAAACTGCTCGGCCTCGCGCTTGCGGCCAGCACCGCCCTGATGCCGCTTGCCGCCGGCGCGGCCGAGATCACCGTCTTCGCCGCCGCCAGCCTGAAGAACGCGCTGGACGCCATCGCCGCCGATTATCAGGCGAAATCCGGCGACACGCTCGCGATTTCCTATGAAAGCTCGGGCAAGCTCGCCAAGCAGATCCAGGAGGGCGCGCCGGCCGATATCTTCATCTCGGCCGCGACCGACTGGATGGACAAGCTGGCCGAGACGGGCGACATCCAGGCGGACAGCCGCAGCGACCTTCTGGGCAACGACCTGGTGCTGGTCGGCGGCGCCGATGCCGCGCCGGTCGATCTGGTGAAGGGCGTCGATCTGGCCGGACTGCTGGGCGACGAGAAACTGGCGATGGGTCTGGTCGATTCCGTCCCCGCCGGCATGTATGGCAAAGAGGCGCTGACCTCTCTGGGCGTCTGGGATGCGGTCTTCCCTAAGGTCGCGCAGACCGACAACGTGCGCGCCGCGCTGAAACTGGTTTCGGCGGGCGAGGCGCCCTATGGCATCGTCTATGCCTCGGACGCGGTGTCGGATGCCTCGGTCAAGGTGGTCGGCACCTTCCCGGCCGACAGCCACGAGCCGATCATCTATCCGGTCGCGCTGACCAAATCCGCAAAGCCCGAGGCCGCGGCCTTCGTCGCCGCGCTGAAGACGCCGGAAGCCGTCGCCGCCTTCAAGGCGCAGGGCTTCGAGGTTCTGGGCCAGTAAGCGTGTTCGACTGGCTGACCCCGGAGGCCCGCGCCGCAGTCCTTCTGTCGCTGAAGGTCTCGGTCTGGGCCACGGTGGTCAGCCTGCCCTTCGCCATCGCCATCGCGCATGGCATAGCGCGCCGCGCGGGCTGGGTCTGGCAGGCGGTGAACGGCATCGTCCATCTGCCGCTGATCTTGCCGCCGGTGGTGACGGGCTATCTGCTGCTGCTGACCTTTGGCCGCAAGGGCTGGATCGGCCAATGGCTGGACCAGTGGTTCGGCATCGTCTTCGCCTTCAAATGGACCGGGGCGGTGATCGCGGCGGCGGTCATGTCGTTCCCTCTGATGGTGCGCGCCATACGGCTCGCCATCGAGGCGGTGGATCCGAAGCTTGAGGCGGCGGCGGGCACGCTGGGGGCGAACCGGCTGTGGGTGTTCGGCACCGTCACGCTGCCGCTGATCGTGCCGGGGATCATCGCGGGCGCCATCCTCGCCTTCGCCAAGGCGATGGGGGAATTCGGGGCCACGATCACCTTCGTCTCGAACATCCCCAACCAGACCCAGACCCTGCCCTCGGCGATCTACGCCTTCCTTCAGGTGCCGGGCGGCGATGTCGCGGCGGCGCGGCTGGTCGCCATCTCGGTCGTCGTCGCGCTGACGGCGCTGGTCGCCTCGGAACTCGTCGCGCGGCGCGTGGCGCGGCTGATCGCGGGGAATTGAAGCCGGATGATCGAGGTCGCGCTGTCCCATCGTTTCGCCGGCTTCGCGCTGGAGGTGGCCTTTACCGCGCCGGGCGGGGTGACGGCGCTGTTTGGCCATTCCGGGTCCGGCAAGACCACGGTGGTCAATGCGGTGGCGGGGCTGTTGCGCCCCGATCGCGGCCGGGTCGTCGTCGGCGGCCGGGTGCTGGCCGACACCGATGCCGGGGTGTTTCTGCCGACCCATCGCCGCCGGGTCGGCTATGTCTTTCAGGACGCGCGGCTGTTTCCGCATCTGACGGTGCGGCAGAACCTGACCTATGGCCGGTTCTTCGCGCCGAAGGGGGGCGAGGATTTCGACCGGGTGGTCGATCTTCTGGGCGTCGGCGCGCTGCTGTCGCGCCGCCCCGGCGGGCTGTCGGGGGGCGAGAAGCAGCGGGTCGCCATTGGCCGGGCGCTGCTGTCGAACCCGGCGCTTCTGCTGATGGACGAGCCGCTCGCTGCGCTGGACGAGCCGCGCAAGGCCGAGATCCTGCCGTTTCTGGAAACCCTGCGCGATGTGACCCGTGTGCCGATCCTTTACGTCAGCCATTCGCTGGCGGAGGTGGCGCGGCTGGCAACGACCGTCGTCCTGCTGCGCGGCGGCCAGGTCGCGCAATCCGGGCCGGTGGCCGAGGTGCTGGCCGATCCGGCCTCGGCCGCCGTGGTGGGCCCGCGCGAGGCGGGGGCGGTGCTGAGCGTCACCGTGTCGGGGACCCCGGGCGAAGACGGGCTGACCAGGCTCGACAGCCCCGGCGGGCCCTTGTGGCTGTCGGGGATCACCGCGATGCCCGGACAGGCGCTGCGCCTGCGCATCCCCGCGTCCGAGGTCATCCTGTCGCGCGCGGCGCCGCAGGGCCTGTCGGCGCTGAACATCCTGGCCGGCCGGGTCGGCGCCATCGAGGCCGAGGGCGCCGATGCGATGGTTCGCATCGACCTGGGCGGCGTCGATCCGGGGCAGGGCGGGGGCCAGGCGATCCTGGCCCGGATCACCCGCCGCTCGGTCGCGGCGCTTGGCCTCGAACCGGGTGCGGAGGTTCATGCCATCGTGAAATCCGTGGCGCTCGCCGGCCATATCTAGGCGAGTTGCCGCCGTGATGCCGCCCTCTGCGGCGGTTTTCCGCCGGATGAGCGGTTTGCGGCCCGGTCGCAGGAACCATCCCCCTCCTCGCGCATTGTCCCCGCAGGAAAGATGGGAGGCCCCGATATGAAGATCCCCGCCCGCGCCCCCTTCGGGAGGCGCTGAGCGTCCCCCGCGCCACCCCCGGCAGGACCGGGGCGGCGCGATCCCCATACTGAAACTGTCGGTCCGACCCGGGCGAAGCGGCCCGGTTCTGTCTTGCCGCGGCAAGGCCCGGATTGCGCATGTCGGCACCTGTGCATGTCATGAATGGAGACCACGTATGAAAAACTTCCTCACGAACACCGTCGCCGGCACCGCCCTTGTTCTGTCGCTGATCGCCGGGCCGGCTTTGACCCCGGCATGGGCGAAAACGATGCTGGTCAAGGACATCGAGGTCAGCGCCGATGTCGGCTCGATCAAGAACCCCCAGGCGGCGCAGTATTTCGCCAATCTGGAAACCGATCTGCACGCGGCCATCGCCGCGCGTCTGGCCGACCTCGCGACCACCGGCCAGTCGGAGAAGGGCGTGACCGTCTCGGTCAACATCAACTCGGTCGAACTCGCCAACAGCTTCCAGACGCTGACCAATCTTGCCGACAGCAAGCTGGAGGGCAATGTGAACGTGTTCGACGACCAGAACACCGCGTTGAAAAGCTTTACCCTGGCGGTATCGGTCAAGCAGGCGGCGGCCTTCTTCCCCGAGGGCACGGATCTGAGCGCGCTGACCCTCGACACGCCGGTTTACTATCAGGCGATGATCAACGCCTTCGCCGACGCGGTGGCCGCCCGCATCGCCGAGTGATCGCGCCACGATGATATATCGGGGATCACCTGAAAGGGTGATCCCGATCCGCCGGAAACGATCCCGAACACGCCCCGCGCCGCCCGCGCGGGGCGTGGAATGTGGCGTCAACCCGGAGACCCCGCCATGCGGGGCCGCTCGGCCGAGGCGATGGCAAAGATCGAGGCTTGGGGCTGCCGGCGGGCGCCCGTGGCGGAGGTCGGCCGCATCGCCATTGGTGCGGGATCAGGCCGGATTTGACCGGTTCGGTTCTGCCCCGACCTCTGCGTCGCCGCGGCCGAGCGGCCCCGCATGGCGCTGCGCGAGGTCATGCGCTACAACCTCCCTGACCCGAAAATCAGGAGTGTCCGATGCGTATAGCTGCGCTTTTCGCCGCCGTAGCCATGACGTTCGCAGCCGCCATGCCGGCGCAGGCCTGGTCCAGCCTCTATGAGGTCTACGGCGTCGCCGAGGGGGACATGCTCAAGATGCGGGCAGGCCCGGACACAGGGTATCGCGTTATCGTCGGGCTGCCGAACGGCACGGTTGTGCGCGTCTACAACTGCGAATCCAGCGGCGCTGTCCAGTGGTGCAAGGTGTCCCTCAAAGAGGCGCGCGGGCTGGTGGGATGGGTGTCCAGGTCATACCTGCGCGAGCAGAAGTAAGCGCATGGCCTGTCTTTCCGCTCATGGCGGCTCGCTGGCCGTCTGCGCCGGATTCACCGGGCCAGCGAGGGGGCACGGCGAAAAGACTGCGGGTAAGCGCGGGCCTTGCGTTTCAGTTGCGGGGCCGCTGTAGACCGAACTTCCGGCGGACCAGCGGGGCCCATACCCTTCGATGACGGTAGCCTGGATGACGAAAATCAGACCAACCCCGAGGTATGTGCTGGTGAACCCGAGGCCGTCCGGGCTGACGAAACAGGTTGCGATCAGGCGGTTCGCGCAGAGAAAGGCCTGATCGCGTATACGGATCAGTTCTTCTCTGCCCTGGCCAAGGCTTCAACCACATCCCGACCGAGAGCGGCGCGCTATACGGCGTCAACCTCGGGCAGGAAGCCGAAAGGGTATGGGCCGAGGGACCTCGCAACTCGCAGAGCACCCGCGCGGTGCGTTCACGCGGGGGTCCGTTCGAGGCGTCTGCGACGGGACCATGACGCGCGACGGGGCGAGCCGCAGAGGCTCAGTATCCGACGCAGCACTCGGTATAGTGCTGCCCGCCGGTCGTCATAGTTTGCATGAAGCCGCTGAAGTAGCCTCGAATGTACTCGTCAAAGAACCGCATGTCGTGCTCCAGATAGTCGAACGCAAGCCAGACGCCCTTCCCGACGTCCGGGTAGCGGACGACGCAAGTGGACTCGAACTCGACGAAGAGGCTTCCTTCTCGCCACCAGGAGCCGCGGATCTTCGGCACCTTGCGACCGGTCCAGTCCGGCATTGGGAGTTCGTGCGGATCAATTTGAGACATTTTTAAGCAGCGTAGCGGGACCGTTTTGGAGGAGGCGTGCAGGTATCAAAGTTATATTCAGGATACAACTATTGCCGCAGCGTCACCGCCGATCGCAGCCCGGCGCCGTCCTGGGATGCCGTGTGCGGCTCTTTCCTCCTCGGGGATTGCGGCGAAGCATCTGACCTGTCTATGATTTGCAGCGCTGCCTGCGTTGCTCCACATGTGGCCATCGAGGTGAGCTGGTCCTGTGGATTCCGCAGACCACGCTCGATGAGGGCAGGCGGGTCCACAGCCCGCCCGACCCGATGGTGCGGGCGGGGCCGATTTTGTGGCGGTGATTCCGATATGTCCCATAGCTTTTTTCAACGTGGGACATATCGCATCCAGCATATTGAAGAAAAACAATAAAACTGTGGGGGTGGTAGGCCCGGAGGGACTCGAACCCCCAACCAAGGCGTTATGAGCGCCCTGCTCTGACCATTGAGCTACAGGCCCCCGAAAGCCCCGCGCCCCATGCCTAGCCGCCGGGATGCGGGGGGTCAAGCGCGCCTTGCGCCCGGAGGGGTTGCGCGGGTGGCGTCGGGCGGCTCGCCGGATTCCCCGGGCGTGGCCGCCCCTCTGCCGTTGTGGCGCGCGCGAGGCTCGTGTAAGGGCTGGCCCAGGGCTAACCCATGCGGCGCGGGGACAGGATGACGGGTGCAACCAACGGCGGGAAGAACGGGCTGACCTATGCGGATGCCGGGGTCGACATCGACGCGGGCAACCTTCTGGTCGAGCGGATCAAGCCGGCGGCGAAGCGCACCGATCGGGCGGGCACCGTCTCGGGCCTTGGCGGCTTTGGCGCTTTGTTCGACCTTAAGGCCGCGGGCTACAACGACCCGATCCTCGTCGCCGCGACCGATGGCGTCGGCACCAAGCTGCGCATCGCCATTGACACCGGCAATGTCGATACGATCGGCATCGACCTGGTTGCCATGTGCGTCAACGACCTGGTGTGCCAGGGGGCGGAGCCGCTGCTGTTCCTCGACTATTTTGCGACCGGCAAGCTGGAGGTCGACCAGGCCGCCCGCATCGTCGAGGGTATCGCCGAGGGCTGTGTGCAGTCCGGCGCGGCGCTGATCGGCGGCGAGACGGCGGAAATGCCGGGCATGTATCACAAGGGCGATTTCGACCTCGCCGGTTTCGCCGTGGGTGCGATGGAGCGCGGCAGCGCCTTGCCCGAGGGCGTGGCTCCGGGCGATGTGCTGATCGGCCTTGGCTCCAACGGTGTGCATTCCAACGGCTATTCCTTCGTTCGCAAGGTGGTGGAGATTTCGGGCCTGGCCTGGTCGGATGCCTGCCCCTGGGCCGATGGCTCGCTGGGGGAGGTACTGCTGGCACCGACGCGGCTATATGTGAAACAGGCGCTGAAGGCGATCAGGGCAGGGGGGGTGCATGGCCTGGCCCATATCACCGGCGGTGGCCTGACCGAGAACCCGCCGCGCGTTCTGCCCGACGGCATGGTCTGCGAGATCGACCTGTCCGCCTGGGAATTGCCCGCCGTTTTCCGCTGGCTGGCCGAAACCGCCGGCATGTCGGAACCGGAACTGCTGAAAACCTTCAACTGCGGAATCGGCATGATCCTGGTCGTCGCGCCCGAAAGCGCCGATGCTGTCGAGACCCTGCTGCGGGCCGAGGGCGAGACGGTCGCCCGCATCGGCCGCGTGGCCGAGGGCCCCGAGGGCAAGCCGGGCGTCACCTACACCGGCCGGCTGCTGTGAAACGCGTCGCCATCCTGATTTCGGGCGGCGGCTCGAACATGGTGGCGCTGGCGCGGTCGATGACGGGGGCGCATCCCGGGCGGGCGGTTCTGGTCGCCTCGAACGATCCGAAGGCGGGCGGGCTTGCGAAGGCGGCGGAAATGGGGATCGCCACGGCGGCGGTCGATCATCGCGCTTTCGGCAAGGATCGCGCGGCTTTCGAGGCGGCGCTGCTGGAGCCGATCCTGGCCGTCGAACCGGATGTGGTCTGCCTCGCCGGTTTCATGCGGGTTCTGACGCCGGGTTTTGTCGAACGTTTCGCGGGGCGGATGCTGAACATCCATCCCTCGCTCTTGCCGAAATACCCCGGGCTGCACACCCATCAGCGCGCGCTCGACGCGGGCGAGGCGCAGGCCGGCTGCACCGTGCACGAGGTCACGCCGGTGCTGGACGACGGGCCCGTTCTCGGCCAGGCGCGGGTGCCGGTACTGGCCGGCGATACCGCCGACAGCCTCGCCGCGCGGGTGCTGGTGCAAGAGCATCGGCTTTACCCGGCGGTGCTGCGGCGGTTTCTTGAAGGCGACCGCACGCCGGTTTTTCTGTCCGAAACCGCCTGAACCGGCGCGATTTGCGCCCCTTCGGCCACGGTTTTCCGGCGTTTTTCCGCGGCGGGGTTTTCTTCGCGCCCCTTATTTCCTATGACGAAGCCGTGACTGCGGGACGAACCCGCCAATCGGAAAGCCGTTCATGCGCACGATTACCACGACCGAAGATCTCGCCGCCTTTTGCGAGGCCGCAAAAGCCGCTCCTTACGTCACCATCGACACGGAATTCCTGCGAGAGCGGACGTACTGGTCGAAACTCTGCCTGATCCAGTTGGCGCTGCCGCCCGCCAGGGATGGCGAGGCGGTGCTCGTCGACCCGATCGAGGGCGAGGCGATGAGCCTGGAGCCACTTTACGACCTGTTCCGCCACAAGGCGACGGTCAAGGTGTTCCACGCCGCCCGCCAGGATCTGGAGATCTTCTTCGTCGAGGGCAAGGTTTTTCCCGATCCGCTGTTCGACACCCAGGTCGCGGCCATGGTCTGCGGTTTTGGCGAGCAGGTGGGCTACGAGACGCTGGTCAAGAAGATCGCGCGTGAGAACCTGGACAAGACCAGCCGCTTCACCGACTGGTCGCGCCGGCCTTTGTCGGATGCGCAAAAAGAATATGCTCTTGCCGATGTGACGCATCTGCGGGTGATATACGAATGGCTTTCGGCGCAGATCGACAAGGCCGACCGCCACTCGTGGGTGGCGGAGGAGTTGTCGATTCTGACCGATCCCGCGACCTATACCGTCACGCCCGAGGATGCCTGGCTTCGGATCAAGACCCGCACCAGCTCGGGCCGGTTCCTGGCCGTGGTCAAGGAACTGGCGCGGTTTCGCGAATCCTATGCGCAGTCCCACAACGTGCCGCGCGCGCGGGTGATGAAGGACGACGCGCTGCTGGAGCTGGCCTCCACCCGCCCGGCGACGATGGAGGAACTGGGCCGCTCGCGTCTGTTGCAGCGCGAGGGGCGGCGGGCCGACATCGCCGAGGGCATCCTCGCCGCCGTCAAGGCGGGCCAGGAGATGCGGCCCGAGGATATGCCTAAACCCGATCCGTCGCGCGAGCAGTTGCAGGTCAACCCGGCGCTGGCCGATCTGCTGCGCGTGCTGCTGAAGGCGAAATCGGAATCGCTCGGCGTCGCCTCGCGGCTGATCGCCTCGTCCCAGGACCTGGACGCAATCGCCGCCGGCGCGCGCAATGTCGAGGCGCTGACCGGCTGGCGGAAAGAGGCTTTCGGCGAGGAGGCGCTGCGCCTCTGCCGGGGCGAGATCGCGCTGGCCGCCAAGGGGCACGAGGTGCGGGTCGTCCGGCTGTAAGGCTGCCTGGCGGGGCGAAAGCCCCCTATACCGCCTTTCGAAAGCCCCCTATACCGCCTTTCGGAAGACCAGCGCACCGACAAGGACGAGGACGGCGGCAAAGCCGGATACCGCCGCAAACCCCGCCCAGGCGTAAACCGGCCCCATGAGGATCGGGCCGGCGAACACCGCCGAATAGGTCACGGCGCCGTTCAGCCCCATGACTGCCCCGCGCGCCTCGGCCGCGTGCCGGTTCAGCGATACCACCAGCGCGTTCAGCCCGAGTTGGTTGAGTATACCCCAGATCGCCGCCGCCGCGAAGGCCGCCGGCGGGCTCGCCAGGGCGAAGCGCCAGCCGGCATAGCTTGCGGCGATGCCGAACAGCACCGGCAGGATGTAGCCGCGCGTGATCCTCGGCGCCACCATGCCCAGCCCGAGACCGGCCAGTCCGAAACCAAGCCCATAGGCCAGCACGAACAGCCCGCTGCCCTGCGCCGAAAGACCGAAGGCGGTGCGCACCCCCTCGCCGAAAAAGGCGAAACTGCCGTAGAACGCCGTCATATAGGCGAAGGTCACCGCAAGCAGCGGCGCCACGCCCGGCAGTCGCAATGCGCGCCAGGGCGGCGTCCGTATGGCGTTTCCGCCTCGCACATGGCGCAGGGTCAGCATCAGGACAAGTCCGACCAGGGCCGACAGTCCGGCCAGAACCCCATAGACCGCCCGCCACCCGAGCCGCTCGGCGATCCATGCCGCCATCGGCACGACCAGCACCAGAGACAGCGCCCATCCCGTCAACGCAAGGCCGAGCCGCGCGGCCTCGCGTCCCGGCGGCGCGGTTGCCGCCGCCGTCGCATAGGTGCCGGGCAGAAGGATGCCGACGGCCAGCCCGGCGAGCGCCTGCGACAGGCAAAGCCAGAGCCAGTTCTGGCTGGCCCCGCCGGATACCTGCGCCAGCGCCAGCAACACAGCGGCCCCGCCCAGGACCCGCCCGGCCGGAAACCGGTCGATCAGCCCGGCCAGCGTCAGGGCCGAAATCGCGGTCGCCGCCCCGAAGGCAGAGATCGACCAGACGATGTGGAAAGGCTGCGTCGCCAGCCCCGCCGCCACCTCCGACAGGATCGGGCTGAGGACGAAGGTATTCGACCCGACCAGCAAGACGGCCGCGAGCAGGGCCGTCGGCTGAAGGGATTTAAGGATCGTCATGCTGTCACCGGGCGGGATTGTCGCGCATTCATATCGCGGACCTGCCGCGCGCCGCCCCGGAAAGACCGGCGCGCCCCTAGCGGTTCGCGCCAAGCGCGTTGCCTGCGCCTTGCACCACGATCCGGCGGATCGGTTCCATCTTGATGTCGGAAATCGCGACGGCCACCGTGATCTCGCGCGATTGCGCGGGGCCGGTACCCGCGCCGGCATCGGGCGGGAAGACGCGGAAATCGTAGACCAGCACGCCGTTCTCATCGACGGGCCGGGCGACGAGTTCGGCGTCCCACCAGCCCTGGCTCGGCGGCAGGCCGGTCGCGCGGATGATGGTGCCGCCCGGATAGCGGTCGAAGGTCACACCCGTCACCTGGGCCACCAGCGCGCGCTTGTCGGCCGAGACGGCTGCGGTCGGGGCGACGGGCGCCTCCGCCCTGGCCCCGCCGCCGAACCAGTTGAACGGGTTCAGCCGCGACTCGCGGACACGCCCACAGCCGCCAAGGGCGACGGTCAGGGTCAGAAGGACGATCAGCGACTTCTTCATCCCGCAGAACTCCGGCCGGGTCAGGATACAAACCCTTGGCTATCCGATGCGGAGCGGTTTGAAAAGGTGTGGACCTTCGCCGCGCCCGGGTTTACGCCCATGCCCCGGAAAGCATACGAGGAAGCCATGGCCACGCCCGCCTTCGAGGACATCGCCGACACGTTCGAATTCCTCGACGACTGGGAGGAACGCTATCGTCACGTCATCGAACTGGGCCGGGCGATGGCGCCGCTGGACGACAGTTTCCGGGTGCCGGCCTACAAGGTCGACGGCTGCGCCAGCCAGGTCTGGCTGCGCCCGGTGATTGAGGGGCAGGGGCCGGGCGCGCGCTTCGACTTTCAGGGCGACAGCGATGCGATGATCGTGCGCGGGCTGATCGCCATTCTGCACGCGCTTTACTCGGGGTTGACGGCGGGCGAGGCTGCGACAGTCGACGCCCATGCCGAACTCGCCCGGCTGGGGCTGGACGAACATCTGTCCTCGCAACGCTCGAACGGGCTGCGCGCGATGGTTACCCGCCTGCGCGAGGTCGCGGCGGCGGCCTGAGGCCCTCTGGCCGCATTCCCCCGCACCGGTCGCATGGCGGCCTTCCACCCGTCCGTGCGGGCTTGATCGCGGCCTGCGCCTTATGCGACACGGACCACAGGGGGGCGGAAACGGACAGGACTATGAGCGAATCCAATACCCCCGAGGGGATGACCCTCACCTTGCGCACCCTTGCCATGCCGGCCGATACCAATGCGGCGGGCGACATCTTCGGCGGCTGGGTCATGTCGCAGATGGACCTTGCCGCCGCGATCTCGGCCAACGAACGCTCGAACGGGCGGACGGTGACGATCGCGGCCAACGAGATCGTCTTCCGCAAGCCGGTGAAGGTCGGCGACACGCTTTGCGTCTACACCGTGGTGGATCAGGTCGGCCGCACCTCGATGGTGATCCGCATCGAGGCCTGGGTCCGCCGCTGCTACACGGCGGAGCGGGAAAAGGTAACCGAGGCGCGGTTCACCATGGTCGCGGTCGACGGCGACGGCCGTCCGCGCCCTGTGGATGCGCCCAAGGCCTGACGGCCCGGGGCCGCGCGGCACCCGGCCGATGCCGCGGACGGAGGGCTGCCCGATCCGAAACGACGCCGGCCGCACAGCCGAAACATCGGATGGTCGCGCGCTTCATCCTTCGCCGGCGCGCATCGCGAGCCGCGTCGTCAGGCGTCGAGTTCCACCCAGACCGGCACATGGTCCGAGGGCTTTTCGCCGCCCCGAACCTCGCGGTCGATGCCCGTGCCGGTCATCCGGTCGGCGGCCTGGGGCGACAAGAGCAGATGGTCGATGCGGATGCCGTTGTTCTTTTCCCAGGCGCCGGCCTGATAGTCCCAGAAGGTGTAAAGCCCCGGACGCGCATCCCGCACCCGCACCGCATCCGTCAGGCCGAGGTTCGCGATCCGCCGCAGCGCCGCGCGGCTTTCCGGCAGGAACAGCGCATCCGCAACCCAGGCCTCGGGCCGCGCGGCATCCTCGGGCTGGGGAATGACGTTGTAGTCTCCGGCGAAGACCAACGGCATTTCTGTGGTAAGCAGGGCACGCACCCGCGCCTCCATCCGGGCCATCCAGGCGAGCTTGTAGTCGTATTTCAGCCCCGGCGCGGGGTTGCCGTTCGGCAGATACAGACCAACGACCCGGACATCGGTAATCCCGTCGACCGTCGCCTCGATCCAGCGCGCCTGCTCG